>DATENM010000031.1 GCA_035275065.1 Blastocatellia bacterium | reverse complement strand
AACTGTTGTAGCCGGGCTGACCCGTATTCGGCAGATAAACGTAAGCAAGCTGGCCTTCTGAAAGCTTTTCAACCAGACGCCGGTTCGACTCGACCCACGCTCTGGTGCGCAACGCCTGCTCGCTCGCAACTGGAATGACGGTGACTGTTCGCGCGCCTTGCATCGAAGGAGTCGTGTTTACAGTCAGCGTTGTTTGCCGGTTGGCTGTTCCGTCCAACAGGCGATAAATGTTGTCGGGCGCTTTCAGCTCCATGCCGTTAATCGCAAGAATGTAGTCGCCAACGTTGACGTTCGCACCCGGCGTCGCAAGCGGCGAACGCAGATCCGGGTTCCAACTCTCGTTGTCGTAAATGCGCGTGACTTTGTAGCGGTCATTCTCGATCGCGAAATCCGCGCCGAGCAGGCCGCCGATTACCTGCGGTACGGTCGGCATGTCGCCGCCACGAACGTACGAGTGCCCGACGGCGATCTCAGCGCCCATGATGTCCAGCAGGTAGTTGAGGTCAGCGCGATGCATCACGTACGGCAGCAACTGCCCGTACATCTGTTTCATCTTTGGCCAGTCCGTACCGTGCATGTTTGGCACGTAGAGATAGTCGCGCTGATTGCGCCAGCCTTCGTTGAAGATCTGTTTGAACTCTTCCTTCGGCTCAAGGTACATGCGCAGCGCGACGTTCAAGCGCCCCTGACCTGCCTGTGGCGGCACACAGTCGGCATCAACCAGGAAGAGTGAAACAGGGTTTGCACCGGCAGCGCGTTCGCCCTGTTGCGGCGGCGCAGGGGTGCGATAGAGCAGTTTGTGACCGTCGGCGCTGACCGCGTATTCGGCGACGTTGCTGATAAACGGCGTGGCGCGGCGCTCGCTCAAGCGGTAACGAGTGAGCGTGCTGCCCGGCTCGCCCGCCCCCTGTCCGCCGCGTCCGCTGTTACTGGTTTCGAGGTAATAGACTGTGCCCGCGACGCCTGCGCGCAATCGCGAATACTGGCGCTCGGGAATCCCCGGCACCGCGATGATGCGTTGCTGCAAGCCATCGAAGTTAATCTGCACGTTGACCGGCGGGCGCGGGCGGCGCTCGGCTTGCGGTGGCGTGTCGGTCTGAGCCGCGTCGGCGACGGGCGTGTCCGCGCCTGCGGCATCACCGCCGCAGGCCGCGCGATTGCCCGGAGGCGGCGCGTTGCCGATGCCTTTGTCTTCGTCACTTTCGGGAAGCAGCGGGCTCGGCTCACCTTTCTTCAAGACCGCCAGGTATAGCCCGAAAGTTTCGTCGTGGTCATAAGAGGTCATGTCGAGCCACTGCGAGCGCAGCCCGAAATCGGTCGAGGCAAAGAACCAGAGATACTTGCCGCTGGCGTCCCACGCCGGCCAGACGGAATCGGCCAGCCCGTCGGTGACTTGCCTGGTTTCGCCGGTTTCGACGTTGCTCACGAAGATGGCGTGATAGAGCGACCGCAGCCGGCTCGAATAAGCCACCCACTTGGAATCGGGACTCCAGACCGGGTTGAGCGTCCGTTGCGGCACCATCCACGGATCATTGCCGACGATCTTGGCTTCGCCCGAGGCGACGTCCAGCACCCAGACGTGCAGGTTGGTGTCGCTGAAGACGATCTTCTTGGAATCGGGCGACCACGACGGCGTGTAGTAGTGCGTCGGGTTTTTGAGCGCAATCTCGCGCGGCGGCGTCAAGCCATCCTGCGCTTCGATCATCAGCTTATACTCGCCTGACTTGTCGCTGAAGTAAGAGATGTATTTGCCGTCGGGCGACCACGCCGGGTCGCGTTCGGCTGAAGCGCTTGAGTGAGATAGATTGCGCACGTCGCCTTTTTTGGCGGGGATCGTGAAGACTTCGCCGCGCGCTTCGACGACGATGCGGCGGCCTGTCGGCGACAGCGCCAGGTTAGTCATGCGGTTGGTTACGTCTTCCCAGCGTGGCATCATCCACGGATAGTCGCCGGCGACCGTGATGTTGACCGTGTGCTCTTTGCCTGTGCGCGGGTCGAACTCGTGAATGTAACCGGCCTGCTCGAAGACGACCGCGCCGGCGCCCGCATCCATCGTCTTCACGTCAAAGTCATTAAAGCGCGTCACCTGCGCGAGCTTCTTCGAGCGCGTGTCGTAGGCCCATACGTTCGACACGCCATCGCGGTCCGAGAGGAAGTAGACCGTGTCGCCGACCCACACCGGCTCCATGTCTTTCGAGTCGGTCCACGGCGGCGAGATCAGATCAAAGCTGTTGAGATCAACGATCCAGACCGGGCGGTTCTGGCCGCCGCGATAGTTGCGGCGCTCTTCGTCCCACGAGTTGTTCATGCGATAAGCGATGCGCGAGCCGTCGGCGGATATCTTTCCTTGATAGCCACGCGGCAATGGCATCGGCGATTCGACGCCGCCTTCCGCCGGGACAGTCCAGAAGCGCGGCGCGCCGCTCGGCGCCCAGGTCGCCCGCGTCGAAGCGAAGAGAATCGCTTTGCCATCCGCCGTCCATCCCTGCACCATGTCCGGTCCGGGATGCCAGGTCAAACGGCGCGGCTCGCCGCCTTCGGCGGGCACGACATAGACATCCATGTTGCCGGCGTACTCGCCGCTGAAGGCGATCCACTTGCCGTCAGGTGAGAAGTGCGGGTTGGCGGTCTGCCCTTGAAAGCTGGTCAGGCGGCGGGCGGTGCCGCCCGTGCGTTCGACGACCCAGATGTTGTTCGCATAAGCGAAAGCGATCTGCGTGGCGCTGACAGTCGGCATGCGCAGCAGGCGCGTCGGGCCGCCATTCGGTGTAGCGGCCAGCGCCAGCCGGCCGGTGATGGAGAGAAGAATGATGCAACAGGCGATAGTCGCAGCACGGCGCGTAGACATAAGGTGGCCTCCGATGAATTGTTGAGTTGCTGACTTCAATGCTTCTATCACGAAGCGGGGGCTCGGTCAAAGGTGTGACAAGTGACAAGTGACAAGTGACAAGAAAGAGGCTGGCAGTGAGCAATAAGGAAGAGCGCGCCGTACCGAGGGGTACGGCGCGCTCTTGTCACTCGTCACTTGTCACTTGTCACTATTTCGACGTCTTGACCGGGCCGGCGGGCTTCGGCGGCAGCTTGACCTCGCGGCCTTTGAGCTTGCCCATCACTTCGCTGACGGCGCGCTCAAGCTGCTGGTCGTGGCCTTCGATCAGCGCCTTCGGCTCGCGCTCGACCTCGATGTCGGGATCAACGCCATAGCCTTCGATGATCCACTCGCCGTTCTTGCTGGCCAGGCCGGATTCGGGAACGCTGATGCCGCCGCCGTCGATCAGCGGCCCGCGGTTGCTGATGCCGACGACGCCGCCCCACGAGCGCTTGCCGATCAATGTCCCCAGGCCGGCCTCGCGGAACATATAGGGGAAGATGTCGCCGTCGGACGCCGAGTTCTGATCGAGCAGACAGACCATCGGCCCGATGAAAACGCCGTCCGGATAGGTGTTCCCCGTCTCGCTGGTGCGGCTGTAATTCACCCCCAGCCACTTGCGGCTCAGGCGCTCGATCAGCATGCGCGAAACGTTGCCGCCGCCATTGGCGCGGTCATCGATGACCAGCGCCTCTTTGTTGAGCTGCGGGTAATACCACTTGATGAACTCGCGGATGCCGTCGGCTCCCATGTCGGGAACGTGCAGGTAACCGACGCGCCCGCCGCTCAACTGTTCGACCTTGCGGCGATTGCCGACGACCCAATCGAGATAGATCAGCTTGCTCTCATCGGTGACCGGGCGGAACGAGACCGTCCGCGCGCCATCGAGCGTCGGGCGGCTGTTGACGGTCAGGTAAACCGGGTTGTCTGCGCGGTTGCGAAGCAAGCGGTAGGGATCGTCTTCGGCCTTCAGCTCTTCGCCGTTAATGGCCAGGACATAATCGCCGACTTTCACATCAACGCCGACTTCGGTGAGCGGCGAGCGATAAATCTCTTCTTCGTTCTGGCCCTCGAATATCTTGCCGATCTTGTAGCGCCGCGCTTCTTTGTCTAGATCGAAGCGCGCGCCGGGCAGCGCCACCCGCGGGCGCGGCGGCAGCAGTATATCGCCGCCCTCGACATAGGTGTGCTGGATCGTCAATTCGCCGATCATCTCGCTGATGATGTAGTTCAGGTCCGAGCGGTGCGCGACGTATTGCAACAGCGGGCGGTACTGCTCGCGCAAGCCTTCCCAGTTGAAGCCGTGCATGTTGGTGACGTAGAACCAGTCGCGGTAACGCCGCCAGACTTCGTTGAAGATTTGATTCCACTCTTCGGTCGGCACGCGGTCTACCATCAGGCCGGTGGTCGAGATCGGTTTCTTCGGCTGCTCGGCGCGGGCGATGGCGTCCATCATCACGAGGCCCTGAGCGGTGCGGACGACAATCTTCGAGCCGTCATCGGCGAGCGCGTAACCGAACATGCCATCGACCAGCGTCGTCTCTTTGCGGTCTTTCATCGAGAAGATGCGCAACTGCGTCTGGCGGTCGGGGGCGCGCCCGTAGTAGAAGGCCGGGCCGACGCCGTAAAGCAGGTGGCCGGCCTTGGCGCTCAAGCCGCCGTAGTTGTCGGCTTGCACAGGGACGCGAGCGACGCGCCCGGTGATGCCGTCGAAGTCGATGGTCATCGTCGCTGGCGCTTTGGCCGCGGGCGCCGCGGGTTTGTCTGTAGGCGCGGCTTGCTGGTCGCCCGCGGGCGGCTCAGGCTTGCCGGGTTGAGCTTGCGCCGGCTCGCGCTTGACGTCTTTGACCGGCTCGCGCGGCACCTGCGGGTCGCCTTTGTCTTGCGGCTTGGCGGCGGGCGTTTCGCCTTCCTTAGCGACTGTGACTTCGTCGCTTTCGGGCGGGAAGGGGGGCTTGACCGATTTGCGCAGGGTGACCGCATAGATGTTGGTCTCGCGGTTGAGCGCGTAGTTGAACTCGATGGAAGAAATCTGCGGCGCGAATTCGCGGTCGCTCAGGTAGTAGAGGTAATCGCCCGCAGGGTCCCACGCCGGGTTCTGTGCATTGAAGAAGCCGTCGGTGATGCGGTGCAGCTTGTTGTCGGCGGCGCTCCAGACATAGACCGCCGAGTTGTTGTTCGCCTCAGGCATGCTGAAGGCCAGGAAGTTGCCCTTGGGCGACCACGCATAATCGCGTATCTGGCCGCGCGAAGAATCAACGATCTCTGTCAGCTTGCGGTCGGCGAGGGTGAGAATAAATATCTTGCCGTCTTTGTCGCTAAAGGCGATCAGCTTGCCGTCGGCAGACCATTCGGGCGCGTAGCGCATGGCGTGGCCGCCGTTGGTGATCTGCTCGGCGGGCTTCGAGCCGTCTTGCGGCACGACCCAGACTTCTTCTTCGCCGCTCTTGTCAGAGATGAAGGCGATGCGCGAGCCGTCGGGCGACCAGCGCGGCCACTTGTCGTGCGCGCCGCTTGAGTTGGTCAGGTTGCGCGTCGGGCCATGCTCGACCGGCGCGGTGAAGATGTCGCCGCGCGCGCAGAACAGGACACGCTCGCCTTTCGGGCTGAGCGAATAGTCTTCGATGTTCTGCGCCACATTGATGCGGCTCGGTCGCTTGTGCAGGCCATCGTCAGGCACGAAGATCGAGATGGCGTTGTCTTTTTTCGCCCGCGTGTCAAAGACGTGCAGCTCGCCGTCCAGCTCGTAGACGATGCGGCTCTCGCTATCGCTCGAAGGCCAGCGCACGTCCCAGGTCTTGCTGAAAGTCACCTGCGTGGTCTTGGCGCTCGGCACGTCATAGGCATAGAGGTTGTAATGGCCGTCACGATCCGAGTCGTAATAGACGGTATTGCCGATCCACATCGGGTCGCGGCTCGGGCGCACGCCTTCGCTGATGCGCCGCGAGTCGTAGGTCTTCAGGTTGAAGATGTAGAGGACGTTCGCCTGGCCGCCGCCGTAGCGTTTTTCCGGGCGAAAATCGCGGAATTGCGGCGAGTAGGCGATCTGCGAGCCGTCGGGCGACAGGTCGCCTGAGCCCGCTTCGGGCATCGGCAGTTGCTCGGCAGGGCCGCCGTTGACCGAGACGCTGTAGAGATGGGCGACGGGCAGCGTCCACGAATCGCGCAGCGAGCGGAAGATGATGCTGCGCCCGTCACGCGACCAGCCGTAAACTTGATTGTCCCAGCCCCAGCGTTGCGGCAGCGGGCCGCGCGCCGGGTAGAAGGTCAACTGCTTCGGCTCGCCGCCGCCCGCAGGCATGACGTAAACCTGCTCGTCGCCATCGTACTGGCCTGTGAAGGCGATCCACTTGCCGTCGGGCGAGAACTTGGCAAAGACCTCCATGCCGGGGTGCGCCGTCAGGCGGGTCGCGGTGCCGCCGCTCGTGGACGCCGTCCACAGGTCGCCGCCATAAGTGAAGACGACGCGGTCGCCATGAATGTCGGGAAAGCGCAGCAGCTTGGTCTGCGCCGACACCGCCGCGGGCAGGAGAAACAGCGCCGCGAGAATTAGCACACGAAACCATCGTGTAGACATAAAAACATCCTCCGAAATAACGTTTGGGTGATCGTTGATCGAGCGCATCAGGCTCATGGTCTGACTCATTGAATGTGCGAGCGGGTTGACATACGCGGCTGAGAAAGGGCACATTCCCGGAAAATCAGAGCCGCGTAGGTTAAGTTGCAGTCTACGCAAGCGGCGGCCTTTTGTCACGCCGTTTTGGTCGCCCCCAGGCTTCAAGCCGGGCCGGTTGCGTTGTAGAATGAGAGCGCTTATGGCGAAAGCAAACCGCGCAAAGATCACCCTGTCGGCAGACCGCTATTTCGATCCTGACCCGCGGCAGCGAGCGCTCGCCCGCCGCCTCTATGACGAAGTCGCCGGCGCGCCGCTCGTCTGCCCGCACGGTCACGTTGACCCGCGACTATTTGCCGATCCCGATTACTCGTTCGGCACGCCCGCGGATTTGCTGCTCATCCCCGATCATTACATCTTCCGCATGCTCTATTCGCAGGGCGTCGCGCTGGAACGGCTGGGCATTGCGCGCCGCGACGGCGGCGAAGTCGAAGGCGATCACCGCCGCATCTGGCAGCTCTTCGCCGATCACTTCTATCTATTTCGCGGCACGCCGACGGGCGCGTGGCTGGCGCACGAGCTTCATGATGTATTCGGCATCACAGACCGCTTGACCGCGGAATCGGCGCAGGACATCTATGACCAGATTGCCGCCTGCCTTACACAGCCAGAGTTCCGCCCGCGCCGCCTGTTCGAGCGCTTCAACATCGACGTGCTGGCGACGACCGATGCGGCGAGCGATTCACTGGAACACCATCGGGCCATCCGCGAATCGGGCTGGACGGGTAGAGTCGTGCCGACCTTCCGCCCCGATGGCGTTGTGAACATAGACCGCCCCGGCTGGCGCGACAACATCAACGACTTGAGCCGCGCGAGCCGTATGGAAGTCACCAGCTATCGCCGTTTGATTGCGGCGCTCGAAGACCGGCGCGCTTATTTCAAAGCGATGGGCGCGACCGCCACGGATCATGCGGCGCTGACGCCTTACACCGAAGTATTGTCGGACGACGAGGCCGAAGCGATCTTCGCGCGGGCATTGCAGGGTGAGGCAAGCAGTGACGATGCGCGGCGCTTCACCGGGCACCTGTTGATCGAGAGCGCTCGCATGAGCGCCGAAGACGGGCTGGTGATGCAGTTTCATCCCGGCTCGTACCGCGACCACAACCGCGCGCTGTTCGAGCGCTTCGGCATGGACAAAGGCGCGGACATCCCCCTGGCGACAGAGTACACGCGCAACCTTCGTCCCTTGCTTGAACGCTTCGGCAACGACGCGCGGCTCCAGCTGATCCTCTTCACGCTCGACGAGACCAGCTACGCCAGAGAGCTTGCGCCGCTGGCGGGTCATTACCCTGCGGTGAAGCTCGGCCCGCCCTGGTGGTTTCACGACAGCATCAACGGCATGCGGCGTTACCGCGATCAGGTGATGGAGACCGCAGGGCTCTACAACACCGTCGGCTTCAACGACGACACGCGGGCGTTTCCTTCGATCCCGGCGCGGCACGACCTGGCGCGGCGCGTGGATGCGGACTGGCTGGCGGGGCTGGTGGTGCGCGGCGTGATTGATCTGAGTGACGCCGAAGAGATGATTCACGATCTGGCTTACCGCCTGGCAAAGCAGGCGTACAAGTTCGATTGAAGGCGGCGTAGTGATGCTGATCGGCAAAGGGTATGAAGAGGGCTTCTTGACGGAAGCCGAGATTCGCGGGCTGATGAGCGAAGCGCTCGCGGCTGCCGAACTCGACGGCAAGCGCGTGCTGATTCTCATCCCCGACCGCACACGCACCGCGCCCATCCCACAGATGTTTCGCCTCTTTCACGAACTGCTCGGCGGGCGCGTCGCCGCGCTCGATTATCTGATTGCGCTCGGCACCCATCAGCCGTTGAATGAAGCGGCCATCAATCAACTGGTCGGCGTGACGGCGCAAGAGCGCGCCACCGTGTTTGCCGGCGTCCGGATATTCAACCACCGATGGGACGTGCCGGAAACCTTCACGACGCTCGGCGAGATTCCCGCGACAGAGATCAGCGAGATGACCGGCGGCCTGCTTAATCAAGCGGTAGACGTTCGCTTGAACCGGCTGATCTTCGATTACGATCAGATCATCATCTGCGGGCCGACCTTCCCGCACGAAGTGGTCGGCTTTTCGGGCGGCAATAAGTATTTCTTCCCCGGCATCGGCGGCGCCGAGGTCATCAACTTTTCGCACTGGCTCGGCGCATTGATTACCAGCTATGAAGTGATCGGCACACGCTACACGCCTGTGCGCCGCGTCATTGACCGGGCGGCGGCGATGATTGATCGCCCGAAGCTCTGCTTCAGCCTGGTCGTTAAAGGCGAGCAGTTGGCCGGGCTCTTCATCGGCTCGCCCGAAGCCGCTTACGAAGCCGCAGCCGACCTGTCGGCGAAATTACATATCCGCTGGGTCGAGCGCCCGTTTGCGCGCGTCTTGTCGGTGATGCCTGAAATGTACGCCGACATCTGGACGGCGGCAAAGGGCATGTACAAGCTGGAGCCTGTGGTCGCCGACGGCGGCGAGATCATCATCTACGCGCCGCACATTGACGAAGTCAGCTATACGCACGGCGCGCTGCTCAACCGCGTCGGCTACCACGTTCGTGATTATTTTTTGAAACAGTGGCCGCGCTTCGCGCACTATCCCGGCGGCGTCCTGGCGCACAGCACGCACCTGCGCGGCACGGGAACCTTTGACGCTGAGACGGGCATCGAAGCGCCGCGCATCCGTGTGACACTGGCGACGCGGATACCTGAGGAGCGCTGCCGCCGCTTGCATCTTGGTTATCTCGATCCCGCAGAAATTAATATTGAAGATTGGCGCGGGCGTGAAGCTGAAGGCCGCTTGCTGGTGCCGAAGGCCGGCGAGATGCTCTACCGATTGAAGCCGGCGGCAATCAACGCCTAGCCGCCTCCGCCATCTTAATCAAGCTCAGCGAGCTGGACGTCGAGATGCGCGAGGGCTTCGTTGAGCATCTTTTGATAACGCGGGTCGCGGCTCTGTTGCAGGTCTTGCAGGACGCGATTGCGCGACAGCAGCAGGCTCTCGCGCCGCCGCGCTTTTTCGATCTCTTCGGGCGTTCGCTTCGACTTGCCCGGGGTAGCGCGCGCTTCAGCGGTTTCGATCTGCGCCTCGACCGCCTTACTCTCCCATCCTCTCGCCATGCCTCGATGATACCACAGCCGCCCGGCCTCAGTCGTGGCAATGAAATTGCTCCGCAAAGTGAGGCGCGATGATAATCGGCCAATGGCCAAAATGCGCGCCGGGAAATATGCTGATCTTCGTACAGGCTGTCGGCTTCCGCTACACAGTGCTTGCGGAATCGGCAAGAATGATCATTGATTTGAGAGGTGCATGATGCGTTGGATAGGCGGTCGTGAGAGCAGCAACATCGAAGACCGGCGCGGCATGTCGGGCGGCGGCATTGCGGCGGGCGGCGGGCTTCTGGGTTTGATCGTGCTGGTCGTAAGCTTACTGACCGGCCATGATCCGGGGTCGTTACAACCGGATGGCGGCGGTAATCCGAGCGGTATGCCGGGGGCGCGTCGCAGCATAGACCCCGCCCGCGAAGAGCAAGAGAAAAAATTTGTCGCGGTCGTTCTCGGTTACACAGAGGACGTATGGGATCAACTGTTTCGCCAGCAAGGCAAGACGTATCCGAAGCCGACGCTGACGCTGTTTACCGACACCAGCCAATCCGGCTGCGGCTTTGCTTCGGCGGCGACCGGCCCGTTCTACTGTCCCAACGACCGCCACGTCTATATTGATCTGCAATTCTTTGATGAGTTGCAGACCCGCTTCCATGCAGCGGGCGACTTCGCGCAGGCTTATGTCATCGCCCACGAGATCGGCCATCACGTTCAGAAAGTCCTGGGCATTCTCGATCAGGTCCATGCCAAAGAGCAGCAGGTGAGCAAGGCCGAAGCGAATCACCTGTCGGTGCGGACGGAATTACAGGCGGACTATCTGGCCGGCGTCTGGGCGCACCACGCGCAACAGATGAAAGATATCCTGGAGCCGGGCGACCTCGAAGAAGCGCTGCGCGCCGCCAGCGCCGTCGGCGACGACCGCTTGCAGCAGCAAGGGCGCGGCTACGTCGTGCCCGATTCGTTCACGCACGGCACCAGTGAGCAGCGCGCCCGCTGGTTCCGGCTCGGCTACGATACCGGCGACCTGTCGCGGATGATGGAGCTCTTCAACCGCAGCTACGACAGCCTGTAGGTGATCGCCTGATAAACCGCAGAGGGCGCAGAGAGGCGCAGAGGAATTCACTCCTCTGCGCTCTCTGCGCCCTCTGCGGTTTGCTGCTACAATATTGATGGTCTTGCTATGAGATTCAATCAACAGAACGCGCAGCCGCGCCGGCTGTGGCCGTGGGCGGTCGGGCTGGCCTTGCTGGGCGTCGTGCTGTCGCTGGCCATCTGGCTGGCGATTGCGCGGCTCAACCTGATGGCCGGCAACGCCAGCCAGACGCAGGTGACGCAGTCGGCGGTCGTCCAGCAAGTCGAGAAAGTCGCCAAGCTGGTGTCGAGCGAAACCACCCTGCGCGATGTCGTCGTCTACGAAAACACCTATTACGGCTCGACCAAGAAAGCCCTGGTTGTGATTACCGGAAAGTTGCTCGCGGGCATCAACCTCGACAAAGGCACAGACGTGCAGATTGACGACAAGACCAAACTAATCACCATCAGTCTGCCGCGGCCCGAAGTGCTGGCCATCGAGATCACCAACGTGCAGACCTACGACGAGCAGCGCGGTCTGTGGAACCCCTTCACGGCTGCCGACCACGACGCGATCTACAAACTGGCGCGCGATAAGTTTGCCGAAACCGGCAACGAGATGAAGGTCGCCGACGCCGCCCAGCAGAGCGCCACCGAGATGCTGCAAGCCATGTTTTCCACAAATGGCTACCGCGCCGAAATCACTTACCGTTAACCGCCAAGCTCTTTTTCATCGGTGCGCTTTGCGATGGCCGCGACCTGCGATAGGATTGGCCGGCGGAGGGATTTGATATGGCCAATGATTATGCCGTCCATCGCCAGACGCGCAGCGGCGTTGAGATTTTTATTCTCGAACAAGCCGGGCAGGCACAGGCCGAGGTCGCCCCGGCGCTCGGCAACAACTGCTTCGCATTGCGCGCGGCGTCCGATGTTTTAGAGCCGGTCGCCTTCGATGACTTCGTCAGCCGCCCGACAAGCTACGGCATCCCTGTGCTATTCCCCTTCCCGAATCGCATTCGCGACGGCCAGTTCACTTTTCAGGGAACCGCCTATCAAATCAATCCGCCGCGCCACGGCTTTGTGCGTGATAAAGCCTGGACGGTCGTCGAAGCCGAGGCTTCTGAAACGGACGGCGCGTGGTTGCGCTGCCGCTTCGACGCCCGCGACTATGGCGAAGCGATTCTCGGCCAGTTCCCATTCCCTTTTGTATTGGAGATGACCTATCGCCTGCATGAAGGCAGGCTCGGCATTCACCTGATGGCGACCAACACCGGCGAGCGGGCGATGCCCGCGGGCTTCGGCCTGCACCCTTACTTTCGCCGCCCGGCTCGCGGCTCGATTCAAGTCCCCGCGAGCCATCGCTGGGAGCTTGCCGACAGCTTACCGACCGGCAAGGTGATGGAGGTGGATGAGGCTTATGATTTACGTCAGCCGCGCGACCTCGACAGTCTGGTGCTGGATGATATTTATAGCGGCCTGAGCGCCGCCGACGCGGTGACCGAGTGCCGATTGACGGATGACACGCAACGCCTGGAAACCATCATCGAATTCAGCCCGCGACAATTCCCGTTTGTCGTCGTCTACACGCCGCCCGCGCCACGCCCGGCCATCTGCATTGAACCGAATAGCTGCCCGACGGATGCGTTCAACCTTGAGCAGCGCGGCCTCCCGAGCAACGTCCTGACGCTTGCGCCCGGCGCACAGGCGAGCTTTGATGTGTGGCTCTATCAACGATTGCTAGCCTAATTCTGACCGCTCGATTACCGCCGGTCGCGGTTGTGCGATGGCTCAAGCCCAATCCATCTTCGGGTGCATGGTGTGCCACTGCGTCGCGCGCTCGAAAGCCATCGCCACGCGGAGCGGCGCGGCTTCGTCATACAAGCCGCCGGTGAACATCAGCGAGCGCGGCAGATTGTCTATAAAGCCGCACGGCAGACAGACCGCCGGGTGGCCGGTCAGGTTAGTGATGAGCAAGCTGGCGCTACCGGGCGCAGGCGAAACGAAGACATCCCACCTCGACATGAACTGATCCATCTCGCGCATCAGCAGCGTGCGGGCGCGCTGGGCGCGCAGGTATTCGACCGCCGTGATGAAACGCGAAGTGCGAAACGAGTTCGGCCAATCGTTCGGCGTCTGCCCCGACAGTTGATTGATCCGGCCATCGCGGGTGATGTCATCGAAAGCCGTCGCCGCTTCGGCACTCAAGATGATGCGCAGTCCGTCGGTTGAAAACTTCGGCAGCTCCGTCGCTTCAAGCTTTGCGCCCGCGGCCCGCAAGGCGTCGAGCGCCTCTTTGTACATGGCTTTCTGCTTGTCGTCGCCGCGCTCGAACTCGGCTTGCAGGTAAGCGATACGCATTCCGGCAAGCGGCCTGTCGGGCATCCAGTTGAATGCCGCATCGCCTACGGTCAGGTCGTGCCCGTCCGGCCCGTAAGCCGCCTGAAGCACCGCCGCGCAGTCTTCGACGCCGCGACAGATCGGCCCGACCTTGTCCATCGTCCAGCTCAACCCCATCGCTCCGTAGCGGCTGATGCGCCCATAGGTCGGGCGCAATCCGACCACGCCGCAGCGCGACGACGGCGAAACAATCGAGCCGAGCGTTTCGGTGCCGACGGCAAAGCCGACCAGGCCGGCAGCGGTCGCCGCCGCCGAGCCTGCCGACGAACCGCTCGACCCGATGCGGTCTTCGTCCGGCACCCACGGGTTGCGGGTCACGCCGCCGAACCAGCGTGGCCCCTGCGCCAGCGCGCCCATCGAAAGTTTGGCCAACAACACCGCGCCGGCTTCGCGCAGCCGCTCGACCACCGTGGCGTCCGTATCGATCATCTGCTCGCGGAAGGGCTCGGCCCCCCAGGTCGTTCGTGTGCCACGGGTGGCGAACAAGTCTTTCGCGCCCCAGGGGACGCCGTGCAGCGGCCCGCGCCATTTGCCGCTCTTGATCTCGCGCTCGGCCTGCTCGGCCTGCCGCGTCGCCGTTTCTTCCATCAGCGTGACGACGCAGTTGAGCTTCGGCCCGTAGCGCTTGAGCCGCGCGATATACATCCGCGTCAGCTCGACGGGTGACAGTCGCCGCGTGCGAATCAATTCGCCGAGCTGCGCGGCGGTGAAGAAAGCGACCTCTTCGACCGACTTGAAGGTTGGCGGCGCTTGCTTGCTCAACTTGAATTTTGTCGGCGTGGTGTTGAACTTCTTGCCGGGCAGCGCCGGGTGAAACGTGATGGCCGGCTCGGTGTCGAGCGGCACATCGATCTTGCGCAATGATTCGTAAGCCGTGAGGTTGCGGTTGACGCCCGGCAGCGCCATCTCTTCTTGCGCAGGCGTGAGATCGACGCCGATCAGTTGCTCGGCGCTGTGCAGCATCTCTTTGGTGATGCGCTGTGGCGGCTGCGGCTGCTGCGGCGGCTGCGCCAGCGTCGCCGTGTCGATGCGCGTAGCGGCAATCGCCGTGGCGCCGGCAGCCGGGAGCAGCTTGACGAAGGCGCGGCGGTTGACCCGGTTAGCCGAATCACTTTTCTTGCGAGCAGTTTTTTCACGCGAGGCTTTTTTCATCATCTTTCCATTAACGGGTGGATTGAGCGCGGCAAAGGCTTTGCCGTGGCCTCTGGTTTATATCATCAGGGCAGGCAGAAATCCATCAGCCGGGGCGCGCCGTAGTCGTGCTTGCCTGCTTCGCTGGTTTCGCATAATCTGGGTCACGCCGACGAAGCGGACTCTCTACCAATCATGGCTCACACAAGGAGGCGCGATGGCCCGACCGATTGTCACAAGGCGCATCGTTCTACTCTTCATCCTGTGCAGTCTCGTCGTGCTGCCGCTGGTCAAAGCCACCGACACGGCGGCGCACTCGCTTGATGGCTACTGGCTCTCGGATGGCTACGGTCTTCTGGCCGAGGTCAAGGGCGGCGAGATCAAGCTGTTTGAAATCACCTCGCTCAGTTGCATGCGCGGCGACACTTTCAAGCTACAGGCCGAGCCCGCCGACCCGCGCGGTAGGCGATTCGTCAACGATGACGATGTCCTCTTCCTGACCCCAGGCCCATCGCCGAATACGGAGTGGTTTCACTACCTCGGCGCAGCTTCCAAGGTGCTATTCCGCCGCGCAACTTCGCGCCCCGAAGTCTGCGGCCACGAGACCGCGAACGACCCGGTGACCAACTTCGAAGTCTTCGCCGCGACCTTTGCCGCGCATCATGGTTTTCTGAAGCACCGCGGCGTAGACTGGGCCGCCGTCACCCGGACCTACCGCGCGAAGGTGACTGCCGAGACGAAGCCAGAAGAGCTGTTCGACATCTTCAAGGCGATGATCGAGCCGCTGCACGACGCTCACACCTTCATCGCGGCGCGGAGTATCAAGAAGGGGTTTGGCGGCAAGCGGCCCGGCACGCTGGCGCTGACCGGCGACGAGAAGAAACGGACGATTGAGATTCTCGAAAGCCGCTACCTCGAAGATAAATTGCGCTCGTGGTGCAACGGCCACGTGCGCTACGCCCGCTTGAAAGGCGGCGCGGGCTACCTGCGCATCGACGCGTTTGCGGACTACGCCAAAGGCAGTTTCGACGAAGGCGCGCTCGCGCTCGACGCGGCGCTCGATGAAATCATGAAAGATGTTCAAGGGCTGCGCGGGCTGGTGATCGATGTGCGGATCAATGGCGGCGGCGCTGACCCTTACGGCGTGCAGATCGCCGGGCGGCTGACCGACAAAGCTTACGTTGCGTTCGTCAAGCGGGCACGCAATGACGCGCAGAATCCCGAAAGCTGGACGCCGCCGCAACCTTCTACGGCCCGTCCGAGCGACCGCCCGCGTTTCCTCAAGCGCGTCGTCGAGCTGATCGGCCCCGACACCGTGAGCGCCGGCGAGACCTTCACGATGGCCTTGATGGGACGGCAGCCGCACATCACACGCATCGGCGAAAACACGCAGGGCGTTTATTCAGATGTGCTGGTGCGCCAGCTCCCCAACGGCTGGCGCTTCGGCTTGCCGAATGAAGTCTTTCTGACCGAGCAGGGCAAGCACTTCGAGGCTACAGGCGTGCCGCCGGAGATTCGTGTGCTGGTCTTCCCGAAAGCTGACCTCGAAGCTGGACGTGATACGGCCCTAGAGAAAGCGCTTGAGATATTAAAATAAAGATCAACCGCCAAGACGCCAAGAACGCCAAGATAGATTCGCTCTTCTTGGCGTTCTTGGCGTCTTGGCGGTTGAAGTGATGCGGACTTAATCTTTCTTTGCCTGCTGGCTGCGCGAGCCGAGCTCTTTCAACAACTCCTGCACGGCAGTCTCAAGCTGGCGGTCGCGGCCCGCGAGGTTGTCTTCAGGCGTATTCTCGACCAGGATGTCGGGCTGCACGCCGTAGTTCTCCATGTTCGTGCGCTTCTGGTCGGCGAGGAAAACGCCGACGCCCGGCGTCCGCACCGTCGAGCCGTCAATCAGCGAATAACTGCCCGTGCCGATCACCGCGCCCATCGTTGGCGTGCCGATCACCTTGCCCAATCCCAACGCGCGGAAGCCCGCCGGGAACATCTCGGCGTTTGAAGCCGAGCGCCAGTTTTGCAGCACCACCTTGGGGCCGAAGAAGCCTGCGAACGGACGGCCCGTCGCTTCGGCGCCGCGCGGCTGCCAGATTTGATATTCGCGTTGCACGAGTATCGCCAGCAGCTCCTGTTCGATGTTGCCGCCGCCGTTCCAACGCTGGTCAATGATCAGCGCTTCCTTGTTGCGGTTCTCGCGAATCTCTTTCTCGAACCGGCGCAAGCTGGGCGGGTTCATCGCCTGAATGTGCAGGTAACCGATGCGCCCGCCAGAGAGCTTGTCGACCATCTCGCGCCGCTGCCGTACCCAGCGCTCGTAACGCAACTGGCTGAACGCCTGCATCGACACCGGCTCGATGCGCGCCCGCCACGCGCCCTCTTCGCTCGGCTTGTCGTTTAAGGTCACGGTCACCTTGCGATTCAAGCGGTCGTTCAACAGCTCCCAGTAATCGTCGCCGGCCTTCACAGGCTTGCCGTCAATGGCGATCAGGTAATCGCCCGCCTTGACCTTCACCCAGTCTTTATCCGCCGGGCCGTCTTCATAAATCGCCGTCACTTTGTAACGGCCCGCCGCCGCGTCGGGCTCAAGATCAAAGCCGAGATGCACGGTCGCCGCGCCGCCTTCGCGACCGCGCGTCGGCGGGGCCGCGCCGGTGTGCGAAGCGTTCAACTCGCCGATCATCTCGTTGATGATGTTTAACAGCTCTTGCCGGTCGCCGACATCTGCGACGAGCGGCTGGTACTTGGCGCGCGCCGCGTCCCAGTCCTTGCCATGCATCTGCGGATCATAGAAGCGGTACTTCATCGTCCGCCATGCATCGTCGAACATTTCGGCCCATTCCTCGGGCTTATCAATCTTGACCTTGGCGACAAAGTTGACGCGCCGCCGCGCGCTCTCGCGGCCACCCGCCGTCGCGCCGGTCGGAGCCGCCGCCGCGCCTGCCGCCTGAGCTTGCAAGGCGAGAGAATAGACGGCGTTGCCTTCCTGATAAAAGAGCGAGCGGCCATCGCGCGTGACGTTCAGATTCGAGATGCCGCCGCGGCCAAAGAAACCGCCGCCGCCGCCTTCGCCTTCGCCGCTCGGCGCTTCGCCCGCGGCCAGCCGCGTCAAGCGCTTGCCGTCTTCCTGAATCGAGTAGATCACAGGGATGCTGCGCGTGCCGGCGGGCTCCGTCGTCACAAATACCACCGTGCGGTTGTCCGGCGCGAGGGTGTAGTTGAAGACCGCGAACGGCATGCGCGTCACTTGCGTAGTGCGGCGCTTGAGGCCCGCCCAGTCAATGTTGATCTCTTTGACCGGCTGATTGCGCGGCGCGCCCATCGCTCGACGTTGCGCGCCGTCCTGGTCTTGATCGGTGGTTTCGGGGCGGTCTTCGGGGTCGGCGGGGTCGCGCTCCTGGCGTTCGAGGGCGACCGCGTAAAGCTGCGCCGACGGCTGCCCGCCGCCACCCGCGCCGGCTTCCGTGCGCACGAAGTAGAGCTTGCGCCCGTCGTGCGTGAAGTGCGGGTTGATGTCGTTTGACGAGTCGAACGTCACCTTGCGCTCCTCGCCGCCCGAAGCCGAGATCAAGATAATGTCTTGTGTGCGCGTGTAGTCGGGCTTCGCGTAAGCGATCCACTTACCATCGGGCGACCAGACCGGCGCGCCGATGTTGCCGTACTTCGACGTGGCCAGCTCGACGGTCTGCTTGCTGTCGACGTTGTACTTGCGCAGCTTGTCATCAGACGCCGTGAAGACAATCTCTTTCGAGCCGGGCGACCATGCGAAGTTGAGCTTCAGGGCATCGATGTCGGTGATCTTCTGCGGCTGGAGGCTAGCGTCCGCCGGGGCGATGTAGATTTCTTCGCGCCCGCTCTGGTCGCTGACGAAAGCGACCCACTTGCCGTCAGGCGAATACTGCGGGTCTTTGTCGCGCCAGGGGCTGTTGGTGATTTGCCGCAGGTCGCCTTCGTCGGTCGGCGCGGTAAATATTTCGCCGTGAATCGTCAGGGCGATGCGGCGGCCCGACGGCGCGAGGTCGTAATCGTCAACCTGCGAGTTGAAGTCGCGCGTCTCGCTGGCGTTCTCTTGCGTCTCGGCGGCGATGTCGAGCTTGATGGGCGTCGCCCGGCGGCTCGCGGTGTCGAGTTTCCAGACGCCAAAGTCATGCTCGAACATGATGGTCTTGCCGTCACCGCTGATGGCCGGCCAGCGCACGTCGCCGCTCTTGAAGGTGGTGACGCGCTCGGCCTTGCCGCCGCTTTCGGCGACGCGCCAGATGTTGGTCAGGCCGTTGCCGTCGCGGTCGCTGACGAAATAGATGAAGCCGTCCGAGGCCCACATCGGCCACGAGTCCGCGCCATTGAAGTCTGTGATGTCGGTGAACTTCTTTGCCGCCACGTCCATCACCGTCACGTCGCTTTGATACGCGCCGCGATAATACTTGCGCCAGTAGACCTGCGAGCGGCGGTTGACGGCGAGCTTCTGGCCGTCGGGCGAATAGCTGGCCCAGACGCCCATGTCGGGGCCGGCGCTACGCGGCAGGCCGCCGTCTACGCTAACCGTGTAGAGCTTCGGCATGAAGTCTTCGCCGCGCTGCGAAGAGAAGAGGACGGCGCGCGAATCCGGCGTCCAGCCCAGCACCGCGTCGTCGGCGGAGTGGAAGGTCAGTTGTTTGGCGGTGCCGCCGCCAGCCGGAATGATGAAGACATCGAGATTGCCGTCGCGGTCGGACGAGAAAGCGATCCAGCGGCCATCAGGCGAAAAGCGCGGGTAGACATCGCGCGCCTTATGCACCGTCAAGCGCGTGACGTTCGAGCCGTCTTCGTTAGCCGTCCAGACGTCGCCGAGGTAGGTAAATGCAATGCGTCCTTTGTAATAATGCGGGTAGCGCACCAGCCGGGCTTCGCGGCCCGCCGCCGCTATCGGCAGGCAGGCGAGAGCGAGCAATGCAAGCGCATAGAGTCTTTTCATAGAGCCTCCTTGGGATTGATCCTTAATGTAATCGATGCGTGCTGAAGAATAACATAGACGCCGGCTGTAGCCTGGCGGTTACAAGAGAAGCGGGCGCGGGCGGCGCAGCTGGAAAAACTGAGAATTGTGAGGAATAAACATTGAGGCGTGACGGCGGTCACTGATTTTGCCAGGATGACGGCTTATACTGAGGCCAACTAATTGAGAGCTAGATTCCGTCCTTCCAATCTGTACTTGAGACCACGGGCCGCGCTCCTCCTCGCGCGGCCCTTAACTTTTTTTGTGTAGCGCAAGCTAACAGCTTGCGCTACAGAGGCGAACCGTTTGAAATCCGCTGAAATGTTCAAGCGTTATCCGGCTGAGTCTGCGGCGGGAGGCCTTCAAAGAAGCTGGCGACCGGGGCGGCGAAGCCTTCGAGCAGCGGCGTGGTGAGCGTGTCGCCCTCGTCGAGCGTGCAGGCGAGTTGCAAGCCGGCTTCCGTGCGGCGAAAGACTTCGACGCGGCGCGTTGGCCAATCCATAATCCAATATTCGTCAACGCCGCAGCGCGAGTAGAGCTTGAGCTTCAGCTCGCGGTCGCGCCGAGTATTCTGGCTGCCGGGTGACAGCACTTCGATCACCAACTCGGGCGCTTGATAGAGGTGGCCGCCCGCCCCAAGCGCCGTCTGAAGCCGCGCCTTGCTGATCCAGACGACATCCGGGATCACGTCGTTGTCTTCAGAGAAGATCAAACCCGGCACGGAAACGGTCAGTCCCACTCCCGTTTTGTCGTTCCAGCCTTTCAGTAAAGTGCCTGCGTTCATGCAGACCAATTGATGATTGAAGTGAGGTGATTTCGACACAATTAGCTCCCCCTCGATGATCTCGTAGCGGTGAGTCTCGTCGTGGGGAAGCTTCTCAAGGTCTGCCGAAGTCCAGCGGATTGTCGTTGCCATCTCAGTTTGCTCCTGTAGTCGTCTTGCGGCGAAGTATAGCACGGATCGCGTACTTTATGTCACTTTTATGATCTCGTCTGGCGGTGTGCGGCGGCACGTTCGACCAGCAGGCGATAGATGGCCGCGCCGGTCTGGTCGGCTTCCGGGTGCCATTCGACGGCGAGCAGGTGGTCGCGCTCGATGGCTTCGATGATGCCGTCTTCTGCGGTCGCCGCGACGCGAAAGCCGGGCGCGACGCGCGCCACCGCTTGATGATGCGTCGAGCAGACCATGACCGCCTCGCCGAAAAGCGGGCGCAGAAAAGAATCCACAGCGGTCTTGATCTCATGCGCCGTCGCCCGCTCGCCGCCGCCATGATCGAATGCCGACGGATTCTCGGTGCGGATGTCCTGCATCAGCGTGCCGCCGAAGTGAACGTTGATCAGTTGCATCCCGTAACAGACGCCGAGCAGCGGCGTCGCGGTTTGCGAAAAGTGATCGAGCAGTTGCCGCTCCCAGGCGATGCGCTCGCGCGATTCAGGGCGCATCGGCGCGGTGGGGCGCTCGCCGTAAAGCTGCGGCGGAATGTCGTCGCCGCCGGAAATCACCAGCCCGTCACAAATCTCTGCGACCGCCGCCGGCTCAAGCTCGGCAGAGACCAGCACCGGCTGGCCGCCGGCCTCGGCGACGGCCTGCGCATAAGCCCGCTTGACGTAGAGATAATCGTGACCGGCGCGCAGGCGCTCGCCGTGATCGATGCCGACCGTGATGCCGATGATGGGTCGCCGCATAAATGTCTCCTTCACTGTTTATCCCGCTCCTTATTTTAAAGAATTTCCGCAAAAGATGCCCTATGTTTGGGGCTCTCATCAGGGGCCGCCATGAGCTTCATTGAAGAAAACTGTTGACTGTCACCCGCCGACAGACATAATGCAGGTACGCTATCAAAACGTCGCATCTCCGATGCCCCTTTGTAGTTTGCGCCTCGCATGGTGTCCGGTGATCTTCCGGTGTTTGTGCCACGTGCGGCATTGAAAAGTTCCGCCCCGCGACGAGAAAAGCGAAGTCATGAAAACAAACCAACCTTCGACGCCGGAGCGCCGTGTGGGCGTGCGCAAGTTTGACCTGCTCTACCTGATGAACCGCGTCGGCATCAAGACGGTGCGCCGCAAGCTGATTGTCGGCGGATTGCTGCTGACCGGCCTGTCTATCCTGCTGACCTGCGCCATTGCCTATCGCAGCTTTTACATGGCGATTGATTCCAGCGACCACCTGCACAAAGTGGCGGTGTCGTCGGCAGAGACGGTTGATCTGCTGATCGCCGAAAATATTCAGTTTGTGCGCTCGATTGCCAGCGATCCCATGCTGGTCGAGAAAGCCGAGTGGGCCGCCCAGGAGGCCGAAAAACAACTCGACCTCCACGCGCAGCCAAGCGGCGCGGCGATCAATGCGCTCGAAGCGCGCTTCGAAAAAACGCACACGCTCGACACGACGGCGGACCAGACCACCGCCCTGCTCGATGCCAAGAGCCATTTGAAAGGCGTCTTTGACCGCGCCTTTTTTACCGACCGCTATGGCCTGACCGTTGGCATGACGCAGATGACCGATGATTATGTGCAGTGCGACGAGGATTGGTGGCAGAAGGCCATGCACGGCGGGTTGTCGCTCACCGATGTGGGCTTTGACAAAGTGACCGGCGGCCTGGCGATGGAAATATGCGTCGCCATCCCGCACCCGAAGACCGGCCAGCCCAATGGCGTCTTGAAAGTCAAATACAACCTCCGCGACGCCCAGAACTACATTGCCCGATTCAAGGAATATAATACCGGCTACGCTTACGCGATCAGCCGCGACGGGACGATCATCCTCCATCCGAACGAGCTGAAGCGCACCCAGCCAATTGATGAGACGCTGCGCCAGAGCCACTTGCTTGAGCTGGCGGCAGCCGGCGACGGCCGCGTCTTGCACTACGATCAGGAGGGCGATACGCGGCTGCTGTCGTTCGCGCAATCGCACGGCACTTCGACCGCCAGCCTACAATATCCCGGCTTCGGCTGGACGTTTGTCGTTGATAACAGCCAGAGCGAAGTCTATCAGCCCGCCACCGTCATGCTGCGAACGATTGGCCTCTGGGGCGCGGGATTGTTTGTGGTCTTCGGGGCGCTGGCGCTGCTGCTCGCGAGCAGTGTCTCGCGCGCCGTGCAGAGCCTTTTCGATGTCACCGAGCGCGTCAGCCAGGGCGACTTGCAAGCGCGCACACGCATCACCACCGGCGACGAGTTGCAGCGCGTCGGCGAGGGCTTCAACCAGATGATGGATCGGCTGGCCGAGATGATGCGCCGCGAGACCGAGCAGAAAGAGGAGCTGGAAAAACACCTTGCGGAATTCCTCAAAGTCGTCAAGCCGGTATCGCACGGCGACCTGACCTTGCGCGCCCGCGAAGGCGACGACGCCGTCGGGCGCATCGCCCGCATCGTCAATAAGATGTTTGACGACTTCACGGCCATGATCGTCCAGGTCAAGCGCATGGGGTTGTCGGTCTCTTCGAGCGCCACGGAAATCCTCGCCGCCGCCGAGCAGATCGCCGCCGGCGCTCAGCGGCAGGCCGAAGAGATCACCAAGAACAGCAGCGCCGTCGAAGAGATGGCCGCTTCGATGAATCAGGTATCGCGCAACGCCGAGATGTCGGCCGAAGCGGCGCGCCGGGCGCTCGCGCGCGCCGAGCACGGCGACCGCGCCATGGGCGATACCGCCGAGGCCATGCGCCGCATCAACACCGCCGTGCAGCAGACTTCGGGCAAGATGCATTCGCTCGGCGCGCGCAGCAACGAGATCAGCGAGATCATCACGCTCATCGAAGAGATCGCCGCGCAGACCAACCTGCTGTCGCTCAACGCCGCCATCGAAGCCGCGCATGCGGGCGAGGCGGGCGCCGGCTTCAGCGTCGTCGCCGACGAGATTCGCCGCCTGGCGCAGCGCTCGTCGAAGGCCACCAAAGACGTCGGCAACCTGATTAAAGCCATCCAGAGCGAAACCGCGCAGGCCATCACGGCGATGGAAGCCGGCCTCAGTGAGGCCAACAACGGCAGCGTGCTTGCGGATCAGGCGAGCCACGCGCTCCAGGACATGAGCAGCGCCGTGCGCGAATCTTCCGAGCTGATGCAAGAGATTTCCGCCGCCAGCGAAGAACAGGCGCGGGTGACGCGCGACCTGGCGATGGCGATGCAGACCATATCGAGCATCACGCTGGAAACGACGGCCGGCACCCACGAGACGGCGCAGACGATTCAATCGATGGTCGGGCAGGTCGAGCAGTTGAACGTCGTCATCGGCGGCTTGCAGATCAACAGCAGCGCGCATCACGCCTATGCCGGCGAGCTGCCGCAAGCGCCGCTCAGCGGCCCCGCCGGCCCGGCATCATTCTTCAGCTTCCAGCAGGGCGATTAGCAATGTAGCGCAAGCTAATAGCTTGCGCTACATCAGAGGAGAGGGACGTGGCGGCAAAGCAACAGATGATCATCTTCAAGGTCGGCGACGAAGCGTTCGCCGTCGACATTCTGCTCGTCAAAGAGGTGGTGATGATGCGCGAGATCACGCCGGTGCCCGAAACCGCGGGGTTTGTCGAAGGCGTGATGAACCTGCGCGGCCAGCTCGTGCCGGTCGTTGATCTGAGAAAGCGGCTGCGCGCCCGCCGCCTGACCAACAGCCATGAGCAGCGCATCCTCATCTGTCGCTTAGATAGCCAAATGATCGGCCTGATTGTTGACGGCACCAGCGAAGTCGTGCGCGTCGGTCAGGAGCAGATCGAGCCGGCGCCCGATATGATGCGCGAAGTCGGCGCCGATTACGTCGCCGGGATTATCAACCTCGACGCGCGCTTCGTGACGCTGATGGATTTGCAAGCGGCGCTGACGGGTGAGATCACGGGCGAGCTTGATGCCGTGATGAAGGCGCTCGCAGGCCGCCGGAAGCCGGTCGCGCCGGCACAGGTCGGTTGAGTCGAAAGGATAGCCATGAGCTTTCAGAATGCGGAGACCATCTATGCGCCGGGGTTCCTGCGTCACCCGGCTGTAGTACTCTCCGACAACGAGTTCGCGCTCTTCCGCGAGCTGATCTATGAGGAGTGCGGCGTTAAAATCGGCGGCGAGAAGCGCGGCTTTCTCGAATCGCGATTGCGGCGGCGGATGGCGGCGCTCGGCGTCACGACGGCGCTCGAATACTACGGCGTCGTGCGTTACTCGAAGACCAGGATGCGCGAGATGCCGGCGCTGCTCGACATCCTGATGATTTGCGAAACCTCGTTCTTCCGCAACCAGCCGCAGTTCGACCTGCTCAACGACGTGGTGCTGCCGGAGATCATCAATCATAAGCTGCGCGCCAACTCACGCCTGCTGCGACTGTGGAGCGCCGGCTGCTCGACCGGCCAGGAGCCTTACAGCGCGGCGATGGCGGTGCTTGAGCGGCTGCCCGACCCCGAGACCTGGAACCTGCGCGTCTTCGCCTCTGACCTGTCGTTCACGGCGCTCGAACGGGCGCAGGCGGGCGTCTACAGCGCCGAGCAGATTCGCGGCCTGCGCGAGCCGCACCTGTCGAAATACTTTCATCGCGAGCAGGACAATTACGTGGTCAACGATGATCTGCGGCGGCGCGTCGTCTTTGATTATCACAACCTCAAGCATGACAACGGCCTGCGCTCGCTCGACCTCGTCTTCTGCCGCAACGTGATGATCTATTTCGATGTCGAAGAGCAGCGCCGGCTGGTGACGCGGTTTGCCAACTGTTTGCTGCCCGGCGGCTATCTTTTCATCGGCCACGCCGAGAGCCTTCAGGGCGTGTCGCAGCAATTCGCGATGCTGCACCGCGACAAAGGCATTGCCTATCGCTTCAACGGCCAGGGGAAGGCAGAAACGAGGAATGATGAGCGATGAATGATGAATGACAGAAAACCCGCCGGACAACCATGGGACTTGTCTCCGGCAATTCATCATTCATCATTCCGCATTCATCATTTATTGGCTAGACGATGGACGAGCTGACGCAAAACGAGATGGCGACCTTGCTGGCGGTTTACCGCGAGCAGACGCTGCATTTGCTCGACGAGATGACGGCAGACTTGCTGGCGTTGGAAGCCGGCACCGCCGACGGCGAGGCCGTGGCGCGGCTGCGTCGTGCGGCGCACACGATCAAGGGCGATTCGGTCTGCGTGATGCTCGAAGGCGTCGCCGAGATTGCTCACCGCATCGAAGACCTGATGGCCGAGGTGATGGCGCGCGGCGGCGACTTTGACCGCAGCGCGGTTGATGCCATGCTCGGCGGCCTCGACCTGATGCGCGAGTCGCTTGACCGCGAAGCCATCGAAGATGTCGCGGCTGACTCGGTGAAGCGATGGACCGATGATCTGGAAACGGAGATCAGTGAAGCGGCGCACAAAGATCAAAAGCCGGCTAAAGCCACCGCCGTTGACTCGCCGGATGAGCCGTCCGCCGCGCCGACGGTGGCCCGGCGCTCGGAGCCTTATGTGCGCATCGAAGCCGAGAAGGTCGATATGCTGTTGAACCTTGCCAGCGAGATGGTCATCGCGCGCTCGGTGCTGAATCAGGTGGGCGCGCAGTTCGAGCAGCAGATGGGCGACAACGAGGTGGTGCGCCGCGCCAGGGACTCGCACCTGCACCTCACCAAGCTGATCAGCGAATTGCAGAAGCAGGTCCTGAGAATGCGCATGGTGACGATCAACACCATCTTCAAGCGCTTCGCCCGCCCGATGCGCCAACTGGCCATCGAGAGCGGCAAGCAGATCGAGCTTGAGATGCTGGGCGGTGAAACCGAGCTTGACCGCGCGCTCACCGACGCGCTCTACGAGCCGCTGTTGCACTTGCTGCGCAACGCCATCGCTCACGGCGTCGAAACGCCCGGCGAGCGCCGGCAGTCGGGCAAGCCGGAGGTCGCCAGAATCACCGTGCGCGCTTATCACGACGGCAATCAGATTGTCATCGAAGCGCGCGACGACGGGCGCGGCATCAGCCCGACGGCGCTCAAGGCCAAAGCCATCAGCGCCGGCCTGCTGAGCGCCGCGCGCGCCGCCGAGATGAACGAGCAGGAGGGCATCGAGCTATTGTTTCTCGACGGGCTTTCGACCGCCGAGCAGTTGACACAGGTGGCGGGTCGCGGCGTCGGCGCGGCGGCGGTCAAGCGCGCCGTCGAAGCCCTGCACGGCACCGTGACGGTGGCGAGCGAGGCGGGATTGGGGACCTGCTTTACGTTACGGCTGCCGCTGACGCTGGCCATCATTCGCGCTTTGCTGTTTGCCGCCGCCGGCAAGTGGTTGGCGCTGCCGCTGCTGGCGATCAACGAGGTGGTGCGCATTCGGCCCGCGGAGATTACCCGTGTTGACGGCGTCGAAAGCTATCGGCTGCGCGACCGCTTCATCACGGTGGTGCGCCCGGGCTGGGCGCTCGGCTTTGAGCGCCGCCGCGGCGGCGCCGGCGCGGGGCTGCGCACGGAGCCTGCGCATGTGTTTGTCATCGTCGTGACGGTCGCGGGCCGCACCTATGGCATCGTCGCCGAAACGCTCTACGGCGAAGAGGAAGTCGTCGTCAAAGCGCTCGACGACCGCTGGCTGCACAACGACGCGATCACCGGCGCGACGCTGGTCGGCAACGGCCAGATCGTGTTGATTCTCGACGCCGAGAACCTGCTGCGCAAAGCAGTCCGCTTCGAGCGGCTGAAGAGAGAAGGCAAGCTGGCCTATGCGAGCTGAGATGAACAAGATACGCGTGCTGGTCGTTGATGACTCGGCCGTCATGCGCAAGCTGATATCAAATCTGCTGGCGCGCGACGACGAGATCGAAGTGATCGCCACCGCCATAGACGGCGACTTCGCGCTCGGCAAGATCGAGCAGGTGAAGCCGGACGTGGTGACGCTGGACGTCGAGATGCCGCGCATGGATGGGCTGACGACGCTTGAGCACATCGTCAACGAGTACCACTTGCCGGTCATCATGCTCAGCTCGTTTACCGAGCGCGGCGCGGAGGCGACGATGAAGGCGCTGGAGAAAGGCGCGGTCGATTTTGTCTGCAAGCCGAAAGTGGCGGCGCAGATCGTGGGCCTTGCCGACGAGCTGATATCGAAGGTCAAGGGCGCGGCGCGCAGCGAGGTGGCAACCCTTAACCTCGGCTTCAGCAGCGCCGACAGCCAAAAGGCAAAGCGGCAGGTCATGGCGACTCCGGGCCGCACACAGCTCGTCGCCATCGGCGCGTCAAGCGGCGGGCCGCACGCCTTGCGCCACCTGCTGCCGCGATTGCCGGCGAATTTCGCGGCGCCGGTTTTGATTGTCCAGCATCTGCCCGAAGCCTTTTCGGCGATGCTGGCGCGCTGGCTCGACGAGCTCTGCGCGCTTGAGGTCAAAGAGGCGACCGCGGGCGAGCTGGCCCGGCCGGGCTGTGTTTACCTGGCACCGGCGCGGGCGCATATGAAAGTGAGAAAGGTGACGGGCGGCGCGGAGATTCAACTGGAGTCGGGCGCGCCGGTCAACGGCCACATGCCTTCGGTGGATGTGCTGTTCAATTCGGTCGCCGAGAGTTTCGGGGCGGCGGCGACCGCGGTGATTCTGACCGGCATGGGCAGCGACGGTGCCAGCGGGCTCGGCGAGATTCGCAGCGCCGGCGGCTACACCATTGCGCAGGACGAGGCCAGTTGCGCGGTCTACGGCATGCCGCGCGTCGCCGTGCAGCGTGGCGGCGTTAAGCAGGTGCTTGCCCTCACAGACATCGCCCCTCATCTGATTTCGAGAATAGGACAGAGTGGTTACGTGGAGAAAAAACATGTTTGAGATGACCGGAGAGATGGCACCGCCGCGCGCGCCGCTCACTTGCCTCATTGTGGACGATTCGGCCTTCATGCGATTTCACCTGAAGCGCTTGATGGACGCTTTCGATAACGTCGTGGCGCGCGAGGCAGCCAACGGCAACGAGGCGGTGACCGAGTATGCGCGCTTCAAGCCCGACATCGTGCTGATGGACATTGTCATGCCGGGGCTCGGCGGCATCGAAACCGTCAAGCAGATCTGCGAGCACGACCCGTCGGCCCGCGTCATCATGATCAGCTCGCTCAGTTATCACGAGAAGGTCGAAGAGGCGCTGGCCGCCGGCGCCAAGTGCTTCGTCGCCAAGCCGGTGACGACCGAACAGTTGCGCCAGGCGATTGACCGCGCCTTCACCGCGGCGGCGTAAAGCGGTTTGAATGTGGCGCAAGCGGTTAGCTTGCGCATTGCCTCGCGCAAGCTGACCGCTTGCGCCACATTGAAGGGTAAGACTATGCGACTCGAAGTTGTGAAAGCCTTCCGCGATTCGACCGGCGAGATGTTGCAGCAGATCGTCGGGCCTGTCGACGACGTGGCGGCTATGGCTATGCATCCGACGCCGCTTGCCGGGCGCGAGGTGACGACGGTCATTGCGCTCGACGGCGAGGCGCGCGGGCGCGTGACGTTTGATATGGACTCGGCAACCGCCATGCGACTGGCCGGGCGGCTGCTCGACGAGCCGCCCGCGATGATGACGCCGCTGGCCGAGAGCGCCATCGCCGAGCTGGCCTCGATGATCATCGGCCATGCGATTTCAACCATTAACGATCAAGGGAGGCGCGTGCGGATGGAGCCGCCGGTGATCGGCGACGGCGGGCTGGCCCGCGCCGAGGTCTGCTTTGAAACGCTGACCTTTCCCGTGCAGACGCCGTTCGGCGAAGTGCGCGTCAATGTCATGATTCACGATCTCGATTAAGGAGGGTTATGAGCCAACGACCGGAAGACATTCTAAAAGTATTCTCGAAGAGCGAAGAGCTGCTGGACATGATTCAGCGAGGCCGCGCCTTCACCGAAGAGCTGATGAGCGAGAACGAGCGGCTGCGCTATCGCCTGGTGCAGATGGAGGCCGAGCGCGCCAGCGCCGAAGAGATGCACAAGCGCGAGGTCGAAAAGCTGCGGCTCGAAGCCGATCTCGCACGGCAGCGGGCCGACTTTCTCGATGGCCGCTTCCACGAGATCGAGGAAGAGAACAAGGACTTCGCGCAACGCTACGTCGAGGTCGAAGAGCAGAACGAGAGCCTGGCGAATCTCTACGTCGCCAGCTACAACCTGCACTCGACGCTCGACCCGCAAGAGGTGATCGGCTGCATCACGGAGATTCTGTTGAACCTGATCGGCGCCGAAGAGTTCGCGCTCTACGTGCTGGACGAAGAGAGCGGCGAGCTGGCGCTGACCGGCTACGAGGGCGACGCGCTGACGATGCTGCACGCGGATCGGATGGCGGTGGGCGAGGGCCTCGAAGGCATGGTGGCGGCGAGCGGCGAAGCCTTCTTCGCGCTCGACACCGGCGAGACGGGGGAAGTCTGCGCCTGCTTCCCCTTAAAGCTCAAAGCGCAGGTGGTCGGGGTGATCGCGATTTACAAACTGCTGGCGCACAAGCGGCAGTTGACTGACCTAGATCACCACTTGCTTGAGCTGTTGGCCGGCCATGCGGCGACGGCAATCGTCAGCTCGAAGCTCTACGCGCAGACGGACCGCAAGCTGAAAACCTGGGAAGGGGTCATGAGCCTGCTCCGCGAAAGCTAAGGCGAAAGGTAAAGAAAGATGGAGAGAAAATCACTGCTCGTGGTTGACGATTCGGCAACCTTCAGACAACTGCTTTGCATGAGCCTGACACGCCTGGAAGGCATCTCGCAGGGCGACATCACGCAGGCCTGTGATGGCGCCGACGCGCTCAACAAGATGCAATCCAAGGCGTTCGATCTGGTGCTAACCGATGTGATGATGCCGAACCTCAACGGCCTGGAGCTGGTCTCGCGTGTGCGGTCGGAGTTACAGAGCCGCGTGCCGATTGTCATCATCAGCACCAAGGGCGAAGAGGCGTTCGTCGAACAGGGGATGAAGAACGGCGCCAACTGTTATTTGCTAAAGCCGATCTCGTTGCCGCGCTTGCGGGAGGTGGTGAGCGGACTGCTGGCCATGTGAGAGGCGACTATGCACCTGAACGGCGACCTGAGCGATTTCGCGCTCGCCGACATCTTACAAATCCTCAGTCTCGGCAGAAAGACGGGGACGCTGCTGGTCGAAAACGGCAGCCTCAAGGGGCGCATTGTCATTGAGGCGGGCCGCATCACCGGCGCAGAGGCGGAGCCCGGCGGCGGCCTCGCCGATAGCCTGCTGCATCGCGGCAAGCTCAATGCCGACACGCTGGCGCTGCTGCGCCGCATCGGCGAGAGCTGCGCCGCCTGGAGCTTGCCGAGCCTGCTGCTGGAAAGCGGGCTGTTGAGCATCGGCGAGCTTCAGGAAGCCGCCAGCCTGCACGTTTCGTCGCTGGTGTCGCGGCTGGTCGAGATCGGCAAAGGTAGCTTCCGATTGCTGCTCAACGAGACGGCATTGACCGATGACCGCGACAACGTGCGGCTCGCCGACGGTCTGGATATTGGCGAGGTCTTGCTGCAATCGGCGACCCGGCGCGACGAGGCGCAACGCCGGCCCGAACCGATGCCGCCGCGCCGAGCCAGCGCCGCCGCCGAGCCCGCGCGAATGCCAGTGAACGGCGCAACCGGCCCCGCGGCGAGCCGCGCGGTTAACGGCAATGGGAATGGGGCGGCAGAAAAGAACGGCAACGGGCACCCGGGCCCCGAGCGCTTTTACGCGCTGCTGGCTGAGTTGAGCGCCAACTCGGTGCTGATGGAGATCAGCTTGCTGGTGATGCGCTACGCCAGCGAGCAGGCGTCACGCGGCATATTGTTCGGGCTTCACGAAGGCGCGCTGCATGGCATCGGCCAGTTCGGCGTTGACCGCTTCGTGCATAGCCATAATGTGGATAGCTTGATTCGCGCCATCCGCTTGCCGCTCACGGGTGACGCGCTGGTGGCGCGGGTGGCGCGCGAGCGCGCTCCGGTGGTCGGGCCGCTGGAGCAGAGTTACTGGAACGCCGAGATGCTTGAAGCCATCGGCGGCGGCCACGATGGCTTGCAGGCGCTGGCGGTGCCGCTGCTCAGGGATGGCCAGGTCATGTACGTCATCTATGCCGACAACTTCGGCACCAGCGAGCCGCTGATGGCGATTGACGAATTGGTCGCGCTGACCAGCGTGGCGACCCTGGCGCTCGACAAGACGCTGTTACACCAGGTCGGCGCCGGCGTTAACTAACCCGCGAACCCTTCCCGCCTTACTTTCAACAGACGAATCCACAGGAACTTCTCTACAACACCTCGCGTACATTCCAACAAGTCAGGGGCGGATTAAGCCACTAGAGATTAGAGGAAGGACACCGAACAATTATGCTGCAAGACTTGCGCTATAGCATGCGCATGCTGGGGAAGACGCCTGCCTTCACGCTGGTCGCCGTGCTATCGTTAGCCATCGGCATCGGCGCGAATACGACCGTGTTCAGCATCGTCAACGCGCTGCTGCTGCGCCCGCTGCCGGGCCTGCAAGAGCCGTCACGCCTGGTTGACCTGCACGCCACTTCACCGCACGGCCAGTACGGCACCTTTTCTTATCCCGACTATGAGTATTACCGCGATCATACAAACCAGTTTGAAGGCATCGCCGCATACACCATGCTCGAAGCTTATCTGAACACAGGCGATCAACCCGAGCATACGTTTGGCAATCTGGTTTCGGGCAATTACTTTGATGTGCTGGGCGCGCGCCCTGCACTTGGCCGCTTCTTCACGCCCGAAGAAGGGCAGACGCCGGACGCGCATCCGGTCGTCATCAGCTACAGCTTATGGCAGCGGCGTTTCGGCGGCGACCCGCAGGCGGTCGGTCGCGCCATGACGGTGAACAACCATTCTTACACCATCATCGGCATCGCTCAGAAAAACTTCAGGGGCACGCTGGTCGGCGTCAGCCCGGACCTATGGGTGCCGGTAACGATGCGCAAAGCGGCCTTGTCCGGCGAGGTGCTGACGCGCAATTCGCGCTGGCTGCAAGCCTTTGGGCGGCTGCGTCCGGGCGTTTCGATTGATCAGGCGCAAGCCGAGCTTGTGACACTTGCCGGCCAGTTGCAGCAAGCTTACCCCGACACCAACCGTGATCTTGGCGTGCGGCTGCAACCGGCGAGCGCCGTTCCCGGTGCAGTGCGCGGCGCGGTCGTCGGCTTCATGGGCATTCTGATGATGATCGTCGGGCTGGTGCTGTTGATTGCCTGCGCCAACGTCGCGGCAATGTTTTTGACGCGCACGACGGCGCGGCGCAAGGAGGTCGCTATCCGTCTGGCAATCGGCGCGACGCGCGGACGCATTATCCGTCAGGTGATGATCGAAAGCCTGCTGCTGTTTCTCTGCGGCGGCGTGGCCGGCACACTGATGGCGGTGTGGGCGACCAACCTGCTTGCGGCGGTCAAGCTGCCGGTTGATATGCCCATCTTCATCGATCTCGCATTAGATTGGCGCGTGCTCGGCTTCACGCTCATCGCTTCGCTCGTGACAGGGTTGTTGTTCGGGCTGTCGCCGGCGCTGCAAGCGTCAAAGCCTGACGTGCTGCCGGCGCTCAAGAGCGACACGCCGGGCGGCGGCGCGCACCGCTCGCGGGCGCGCAATGTTTTTGTTATCGCGCAGGTCGCGATTTCGCTGGTGCTATTAATCGTCGGCGGCCTCTTTATGCGCAGCCTGATGAACGCCGCGCACATCGATCCGGGCTTCAACCCCGATGGCGTGCAGACGGTCGGCTACAACCTGCGCATTCAAGATTATGACGAAGCGCAGGGCCGCGCGTTTTATCGCCAGCTCATCGAGCAGGTCGAGGCGACGCCGGGCGTGCGCTCGGCGAGTCTCGCGCAATTCGTACCGCTCAGCGGCAACGTGATGACCTGGGGAATTCAGATCGAAGGCGTCGAGCCGCCGCCGGGACTCGACCGCATTCCGGTTGATTGCAACGTCGTTGACGCGCGCTATTTTGAAACCCTCGAAGTGCCGTTGCGGCGCGGGCGCTCGTTCAGCGAAGCGGACAAACAGGGCGCGCCGCGCGTCGCCATCGTCAACGAAGCCTTCGTGCGCCGCTTCTTTCCCAACGCGGACGCCATCGGCAAGCGCTTCACCTTGGACAAGGACCCGATTGAGATTGTCGGCGTCGCTCGCGACGGCAAGTACGAAACGCTCGGCGAAGAGCCGACGCCTTACTTATACATGCCTTTCGCGCAGTCGTATTCGGCCAATATGACGTTGCACGTCCGCGCCGCGCCGAATGATGCGGCGGCCGTAGTCGCTGCCATCCGGCAGGCGACGCAACGTCTGGACAAGAACCTGCCGCTGCTGAGCGTGATGCCGATGAGCGGGCAGATCGCTTTCTCTTTAGTCCCCCTGCGGCTGGCCTCAGCCATCGTCAGCGTGCTGGGCATGGTCGGTTTGGCGCTGGCAGGGATAGGCATCTTTGGCGTCGTCAGCTATTCGGTGGCGCAACGGACGCGCGAGCTTGGCATCCGCATGGCGTTAGGCGCCAGCCGCCGCGACGTGCTGTACCTGGTGCTGGCTCAGGGCTGGAAGCTGGCATTGATCGGCGTCGCTATCGGCCTAGCCCTGTCGTTCGTCTTGACGCGCGCGCTGACGAGCTTGCTCTATGGCGTCAGCGCCGGCGACCCGCTGGTGTTTGCGGCCATGGCGCTCGTCTTATCCACGGTCGCGCTGCTGGCCAGTTATTTGCCGGCGCGTCGCGCCACGCGAGTCGATCCGATGATCGCGCTGCGTTACGAATAAGCGACGCGGGAAGAGTGACGCGGGGACGCGTCGCCACTATCCGCGCTAGCAATTTCCCGCCCTTCGATAAAAAATAGGTTCATGGAATTGATCAAGTACCCGAACCCCATCCTGTTCAAAAAGTCGGCGCCGGTCGAGATCACTAAAGAGGTCAGAGATTTTGTGGACGAGATGTTTGCCTTTATGAAGGGCGAGCTGACGTGGGGCGAGCCTGTCGGCCTGGCAGCGCCGCAGGTCGGCCACAACGTGCGCATCTTCATCGCTTTGAAACAGGTCTACATCAACCCGGAGCTGACGCCTGTGGAAGAAGCCGGCACCACTGTCTACGAAGAAGGTTGTTACAGTTTAGAGAAGGAGCGCTACGACTATAAGGTGCGCCGCTATAATGAAATTCTGCTGCGCTGGCAGAACCGCAAAGGCAAGTGGCGGCAGGAGCGCATCAAGGGCTTTCGCGCCCAGGTCATTCAGCACGAGTACGACCACCTCGAAGGCCGCCTCTGCTCCGGTCAGGCGGAGGGATCATGATGACACCTCGACGACGCCGGTCGAAAGCCGCAGCGTGTGAGTGCTTTCTTTGCGGTAGACCGCGATGACGTTGTTGCTTTGAGTCAGGCTCACCGCCGGCTCCTGGCCCTTATCCTTATCCTTCTGACTGAGCGCGACGCGAGAGGTCCAGGTGACCGTCTGCCCATCTAATTTGCCGATGCGATACCACAATTCATCATGCGCGTCCCGATTGACCTGAACGATGATCCCCGCGTTATTGATCGCGACCCCAGGGTGTACGCCGTCGAGGTCGTAGACCACATGGTGCTGCCACACGATGCTCTGTCCGTCCGGCTGTAACTGCCCGACATATTGCCATAGCTGGCCATTGGAACCTGGGAAACCTACATCCGCTTCAAGGAGCAGAATCACTACCCCATTGTCGTTAATCCCGACCGCCGGCTTATGACCGGCGCTGTAGCTGAACGCGGTTGGAGCTTGCCAGCTTATCGTGCCCTGGCTCGCCTCCAACTCGCCGATGCGGTAACTAAGCCCCTTCGTACCCTCGTAGAACTGAACGACGATCCCATTATTGTTCAGGGAGACCGAGGGGTTGATGCCCTCTGCATTGCACGGAATCGCCTTGCCGATGAATGGGGTGTCATCGGGACCCCCGATGCGGTAATAGATATTCAGGTCTAAATCCAATTCGAGGGTGACGATGTTCCCGCTATCGTCCATCGCGATTGCCGGCCCACTATCCATCATGACGTCGGGTAGTGGGTGATGCTGTCCCCAATTTACTGCGCCGTCTGCCTCCAATACCCCCAGGCTATACCATAAGCCTTGGCCGCTGCCCCCCACATGAAGCTCGATGACAAGGAGGCCGTCGTTGATTGCGATTTTCGGTTCGAGGCCGCTGTTCTCATAATCGGCGTCCCGAATTTTCCAGGAGATCGTTGCGTCGAGCGCCCCCGGAGACATGTCGGACGAGTCATTTTGCGACATTGTTTAATTCCTTTCTGAATAGAAGTTCACACACGTTACGCCATTCGGTGAGGGGTTGCAACTCGAAAGCCCGAACAAGACGGCGCGCGGCCATGAAGCTTGCGAAAAAAGAGCCGGCGGAGGGCGCGCCGTCCAGAATCCTTGTCTGAGGGGCGTGCAGGCGTTACGGTTTTGGTATGGCGTCTGCGCATCGTCCACCACAGAAAGAGCGGCCAGGCTGGCGCGAGCGCATCGCGGCGTTGCGTTATGTGCCGCCGCTCGTGCGATTGGTCTGGCAGACGCATCGCGGTTTTACATCGGTGATGGTCGTGCTGCGACTGCTGCGCGCCTTCATCCCCGTAGCAACGCTGTGGGTCGGCAAGCTGATCATCGATACGGTCGTCGCCATGCGCGACGGGCAGGCAAGCTTCAAGCGGCTGTGGCAACTGGTCGCTCTCGAAATCGTCATCGTGCTTGGCGGCGAGATGCTGGCGCGTGCGTCGTCACTCGTTGAAAGCCTGCTCGGCGATTTGTTCTCGAACCTGACGAGCGTGCGTTTGATGGAGCACGCGGCGGCGCTCGACCTCTACCACTTCGAAGACCCGACCTTCTATGATCAACTGGAACGGGCGCGGCGGCAGACGACCAGCAGAATCGGCCTGCTGATGCAGCTCATTCAAATGGCGCAAGACACCATCACGCTCATCAGCCTGGGCGGCGCGCTGCTGGTCTACAGCCCGTGGCTGCTGCTGTTGCTGGCGGTCGCCGTGGTGCCGAGCTTTTTGGGCGAAACGCATTTTGCCTCGCTGGAGTATTCGTTACTTTTTCGCTGGACGCCGGAGCGCCGCCAGTTGGATTACCTGCGCTACATTGGCGCAAGCGACGTGACCGCCAAAGAGGTGCAGATGTTCGGCCTGGCGCCGTGGCTGATCGAGCGCTTCCGGGCGCTGTCAGAGAAGTTTTACGAAGAGAACAAGCGGCTCTCTGTGCGCAAGGCGTTCATTTCGACCTTGCTCTCTGTCGTCGGCACCGCCGGGTACTATGGCGCCTATGCGATCATCCTGGTGCGCGCCGTGCTGGGGACGATCACCATCGGCTCGCTGACCTTTCTCGCGGGCTCGTTTGCGCGCAGCCGCGACCTGATTCAACGCCTGCTGATGGGCGCAAGCGAGATCACGCAGCAGGCGCTTTACCTGAAAGACCTTTTCGATTTCTTCGAGATGCGCCCGACGATCACTTCGTCTGCCGAGGCCGTGCCTGTGCCTGAGCCGATTCGCGAAGGCTTCGTCTTTGAAAACGTCGGCTTTCAATATCCGGGCAGTGACCGCTGGGCGGTGCGCCATGTCAGCTTTCATTTGCCGCCGGGCGAGCGCGTCGCCTTCGTCGGCGAAAACGGCGCCGGCAAGACGACGCTGACGAAGTTGCTGGCGCGGCTCTACGACCCGACCGAAGGGCGCATCCTGCTCGATGGCCGCGACCTGCGCGAATACGACCTGGGATCGCTGCGGCGGGCCATCAGCGTCATCTTTCAAGACTTCGTGCGCTACGCCATGCGCTTCGACGAAAACATCGGCGTCGGCGAGATTGACAAGGTGCGCGCTTATCTCGATACGGTGGCGAATGAGCCAGGCAACGGCGACCACGGCGCTGAATCACCCACGACCGGCAACGGCAAGCCGGGCCGCTTTACCAAAGACGTCGAAGCGGCCGCACAGACAACTGAAGGCGCGGATGTGCCGGAGCCGATCACCGCGGCGGCAGATAAGTCACTCGCTTCAACCTTGCTCGGACGCTTCACCAGCGGCTACCGGCAGATGCTCGGGCGGCGATTCGAAGGCGGCGTAGACCTGTCGGGCGGCGAATGGCAGAAGGTGGCGCTCGGGCGCGCTTATATGCGCGACGCGCAGGTGTTGATTCTTGACGAGCCGACCGCCGCGCTCGACGCCCGCGCCGAGTACGAAGTCTTCAAGCGCTTCTCGGAGCTGGTGGCCGGCCGCATGGCGGTAATCATCTCGCACCGCTTCTCGACCGTGCGGATGGCCGACCGCATCGTTGTGCTGACCGAGGGGCGCGTCGTCGAAGATGGCACCCACGAAGACCTGTTGGCACGCCGCGGCCTCTATGCCGAGCTATTTACTCTCCAGGCCGAAGGCTACCGCTAAGTCCTTTGCTTGTCTCATCGCGGCGTTTCATCCATAGGACAAGGCGAAAAAATGTCTCACCGGTGAAAATTTTGCTTGACAATTTTCGGTTATTTTCGTATAAGGTTCGGTAGATTTTCATTCCCCCGAAAGCAGGCAACATTGAACCGGGAGAGGTTTGTTTATGACGCTTCTGCAAGCGCTAAGGGCGAACGTGCGTATTGAGCCGGGGCCGAAAATCCGCACCTTCGGCGGCTGGTGCCGTCACGACCGAGTTCTGCTCAACGGCGCCGAGATCGGGCGCATTCAAACGCGGCGGGGCCGCAATCGCATAGAAGTCATCACCGTCGCCGGCAACGTCTATACCATGGGCTACGACGTCGAATGGCTGGTCGGACAGGGAGACGATGCGTATGGTCTTAACTCCACGGCAGCGTGAAGTCTACGAATACATCCGGCGCTTTGCCGAAGTTCATGGCTACGCGCCGACGATTGCCGAAATCCGCGGCCATCTCGGGCTCAGCTCGCCGGCAACTGTGCATCAGTTGTTGTCTGTGCTGGAGCGCGAAGGCTTGATCCGCCGCATCAAGCACGCCAGCCGCGGCATCGAGCTGGTCAAAGCCGAAAGCGATGACGCGCCGTGCGAGATACCGCTGCTCGGCGTGGTCGCGGCGGGCCAGCCGATAGAAGCCGTCTTGAATCATGAATCGGTGGTCATCCCGCCCGACATGCTCGGACGCAAGCGAACCTTTGCCTTGCGCGTGCGCGGCGATTCGATGATCGATGAACAGATACGTGATGGCGATTTCTTGATCGTCGAATCACGCGAGACGGCAGAGAACGGGCAGACGGTCGTTGCGCTCGTTGACGGCAGCGACACCACCGTGAAGCGGTTTTATAAGGAAGCCAACCAGATCAGGCTGGAGCCGGCCAATCCAGCTTATCAACCCATCATCAAGCCCGCCGAGCGCGTCCATATTCAGGGCGTTGTCATCGGCGTGATTCGCAAGTATCACCACTGACACGCCGCCAGTTTGGCGTGCCTGACAAGAAGCTGAACCGGCGCGAAGCGACGCCGTCTAGCTCGTCGTGTGTCCGCGAAGCCGAGGAGACGCAGATGAAAGCAGTCTTCAAAAGCGCATGGCCGTACCGCGAGGACGCCATGAACCTGCCGGTCGAAAATGTCGAAGCCGCCATCCCGTTTTACGAAACGGTCATGGGATTTCGAGTCGTGTCGCGGCAAGCCGCGCCCTGTAAGTCGGCCGTCCTCGCTCGCGACACGATTCAGATCGGGCTGGCCGAAAATGGCGGCGACCCAGAGCAGGAAGGCTGTTTCTTTGAGGTAGATGACGCCGAAGCGGCCTTTGCAGAGTTGCGGGCGAATGGCCTGGGAAGAGAAGAAGCTAACTTCCGCATTGACCAGCACGGCGACACCGCCTTCAAAGTCTTTTTCGTCATCGCGCCCGACCGGCTTTGTTACTGTCTCGGCGAGCGGCAGAGTTGAGAACCGCGATTGCGGCGTTGCCCGAAATCGTGAGCTAAACCGTGAAAGGAGAAACGACAATGGCAGTTAAACCGATTCCTGAGGGTTATCACACCTTAACGCCTTTTCTAATCATCGAGGGGGCGGCCAAGCTGATCGATTTTTTGAAAGCGGCCTTTAACGCGCAGGAGGTTTCCCGCATGTCGGGCAAGGACGGCACGGTCGGCCACGCCGAACTCCGCATTGGCGACTCGATGCTGATGCTGGCCGACGCGCAGCCCGAGTACCCGGCACGCCCATGCATGATCGGTCTCTACGTCGAAGACGTTGACGCCACCTACCAGCGCGCCCTTGCCGCCGGCGCGACTTCTGTGCGCGAAGTGGCGGATCAGTTTTATGGAGACCGCAGCGGCGCCGTTCAGGACGCCTCCGGCATGCAGTGGTGGATCAGCACACACATTGAAGATGTGACGGACGAAGAACTGGCCCGCCGCGCCGCCGCGTTCAAAGATCAACACCAGGAACAATGTGGCTGAGCCCGAGTCGGCCTCGGCAGGACGCACCCAACAATCATTCGCTGCCTGAGTGCCCGGCAGCCCGAGATTTCAAACAACGAAGGAGATTGAAACGATGTCTGAAGTGCGAAGAATTCCGAGCGGTTTTCACACCATCACGCCGACGATCTTTGTCAGGGGCGCGGCGCAGGCAATGGAGTTTTACAAGCAGGCATTCGGCGCGGAAGAGATCTCGCGCCACACCACGCCCGACGGCGGCAAGGTCGTTCATGGCGAGCTGAAGGTTGGCGATAGCCACTTGTTCATCTGTGACGAGTTTCCCGAATGGGGCGCGCAGTCGCCGGAAACGCTCAACGGCAACAGCGGTGCGTTTTATCTTTACGTCGAGAATAGCGACGAATCGTTCAACCGCGCCGTCAACGCCGGGGCGGCGATCATCCGTCCGGTGGAAGAGACCTTCTGGGGCGACCGCGTCGGCGTCATCAGCGATCCGTACGGCCACAAGTGGAATTTCTCGACGCACGTCCGCGATGTCACGCCCGAAGAGATGGCCGCCGCCTCTGCGAAGTTTTTCAGCGGCGACGAGCAGAAGGCCGACGCCGCATCCTGACGCTGGCCCAGCAGGTGAAAGGAGAATAGCCATGAGATTGAGAATCGTGCTTTGCACAACCGTAATGATCTGCGCCGCATTGCAGGGCAATGCGCTCGCCCAGGAGCCGGCGAAAGGCGACGCCAAGGCGGCCCCTAACATGCAGGAGATGATGAAGAGGTGGATGGAAGTGGCGACGCCCGGCGAAGGCCACAAGTACCTCGATCAGATGGCCGGCAAATGGGACATCACCCTGCGCGCCTGGATGGAGCCGGGAAAGCCGCCGCAGGAATCAAAAGGCACCTGCGAGGCCAAATGGATGCTGGAAGGGCGCTTTCTTTACAGCGAAATGAGCAGCCAGATCATGGGCATGCCGTTCAAAGGCATAGACGTTATCGGCTATGACAACTACAAGAAGCACTACGTGGTCTTCCACATCGATAACCTGGGCACGGCACTCTCGACCGGCGAAGGCAAGCTCGACCCGTCAAAGCAGGTCATGACCGTCTTCGGCAAGATGGACGATCCGATAATGGACGAGCACGACAAGCCCGTGAAATATGTCACGCGCCTGCTCAGCAAAGACAAGTACGTCTTTGAAGTCTATGACGAGGTCGGCAGCCCGCACGAGTTCAAGGTACTCGAACTCACGTACACGCGCGCGAGGCCGTGAGCGCACAGTTGTTCCCGCAGTCTGGCTCTTAGCCTGACAAATGAAGAAAGCAGTTGCCGAGTCTAGCCCCCTGCGGCGAGACGGAACGCGCCCCCACGTTCCGTCTCGCCTTTTTATTTGGACGAGCGGCGCGGCCTGAGGTCGGCTCCCGCTCTGAGGTCGGCCGCCCGCGCCGCGCCCTCGCCTTGTTCCGCGCATCCCCCGCCCGGTCCTCGTTTATACGTCGGTGACGAAAGCCATATTGCCGGATTTAGTCCTCCTTGACACTGGTGGTGGTTAGTTATAGTCTGCCAAACACGTCACTCCCCACAGTAAGGAGGGCACAATGTATCAGATAATCAAATCGCATGGCGTCGGGGCGACTGTGTAGTCATTGGAGGTCATATGGAAAAGCGAAAACGCAAGAGCAGTGCGCAAAAAAGCAGCAAGGCCGGGGCAGGGACAAAGGCGAGCGTGAAGGCCCGCGTGCCGAAGGTCGAGGCAACGGTGGCTCCCAAAGAGGTGGATATGCCGCCTAGAGAAGAGTTGATACCGGGCCAAATAGAGCCGCAAACGACACTCATTCGCGGCCCCCGCAAGCGCGGGGTGGAAGGTGCGCCGCCGCCCCGCCTCGAATATCACAAGAAACGCAGTAAGTGGTTCCAGGCGCGGGCGGCATGGCCATATCGAGAAGCGCCCACACAAACGATGGTGCGAGAGCGCGGCCAAAGTAAGAAGACGCTGGCGCCGGCTCCCGGGCCGGCTCAATGGGAGCTTGTCGGTCCGACGAATATTGGCGGGCGCATGACGAGCATCGTCTGCCACCCGGCGCAACCCGAGCGCATTTGGGCGGGGGCGGCGGGCGGCGGCGTCTGGTTCAGCCCGGATGCGGGACAGACGTGGCATTCCCAATGGCATGACGAAGACGTTCTGAATGTCGGCTCGCTGGCTATTGACCCCGTCAACCCGGACATCCTGTATTGCGGCACAGGCGAAGCCAACCTCTCGGCAGACTCATACGCCGGGGTCGGAATTTATCGCACCCTCGATGGCGGCAAGAACTGGCACCTGTTTGCCGCGACGGATAAGACGGGGATTCCCGCGCGCATCGGCGCCATCGCCATAGACCCCTTCGACACGAAGCACATCCGCATCGGCGGCGTCGGCTTCGCCGAAACCGGAGGCGGGGCGGATGATCTCGGCGGCATGTACTTTACGCATGATGGGGGGATTACGTGGCAGCGCGAGACCTTCGTCTTATCGACTAACTACTGGTGTCACGCGATTGTTTTCGACCCGAAAACCAGGGGGACGATCTACGCGACATGCACCGCCCGCGGGCCGCGCAGCGGCATCTACAAGTCAACGGACGGCGGCAAGAACTGGGCGCAGTTGAAAGGCGGGCTACCGCCGGCATCCAGCATAGGCCGCACCAGCCTTGCTCTCAGTCCTTCCAACACCAAGGTCCTGTATGCGTTCGCCGCCGACGAAATGAGCGCATCTTCGGACCAGATGCTCGGTGTATTCCGCACCAGCAACGGCGGTAAGACATGGACGAACGTCGCCGGGACGCATTTCAAGAAGGAAGGCCAAATCTCTTACGGCAACACGATTGCCGTACATCCCAAGAGTTCCAACCACGTCATCTGCGGCGGCGTTGACTTGCACCTCTCGACTGACGGCGGGAAGCATTGGACGAAGGTCACGAGATGGGACGCCGACCGCGGCACGAACCCGAAGTACGCTCATGCCGATCACCATTGCCTGTTGATGCCCGTGGGCAGGCCGGGCCGCGTCTATGACCCGAACGACGGCGGCATGGATTTGAGTGAAGATGGCGGGCTCACCTGGGTCAATCGCAGCAATGGCCTCGCCACGAACATGTACTACGACTTAGACGTTGCTCAGAGTGACGGCAGAGTCTTTGGCGGCGGCGCGCAGGACAACGGCACCTTAATCACGACGGATGGGGGCAGTGACGACCACCACGAGATTCTTGGAGGCGACGGCGGCTGGATGGTGATTGATCCGAAAGATGCCGGGCATCTCTTTGCCTCAGTCTATAACCTCTACATCGTCCGTTTTCGCGACGGCACAAATAAGGAGGTGCCGCCCCCGGCTCCGGTTGACGAGCAGAACAGCGTCTGGATGTGTTTCATCGCCATGGACCCGAATGACCGTAACACGCTGTTCACCGCTTCGAGTCGCGTCTGGCGCACAAAGAATGATGGCGACACCTGGACGCCCGTTTCCGCGACGCTGGATGGCAGCACCGTCTCGGCCATCGAAATCGCGCCGGCGAACTCCAAGCAAGTCTATGTCGGCACGGAGAACGGCGGCTTCTTCCGCAGCATGGATGGCGGGAACACCTGGAGCTCGAATCTGGCAGGCCCTCTGCCCGGCCACAGCATCACGCGCCTGGGCACGAATCCCGGCAACGCCAACCAGATTTTTGCGACGGTCGCCAACTTCGGGCATTCCCACGTCTTTCGCTCGAAGGATGGCGGGCTGACCTGGGAGGACGCCGATAAAGGGCAACTGCCGGACGTGCCGCACCACTCGATGGCCATCCCGCGCAGCTCTCCCAATACCATTTATGTGTGCAACGATGTCGGCGTCTTTGTCTCGCCCGACGCCGGCGGGACGTGGATGAACCTGACGCGGAACTTGCCGCATGTGATGGTAGTTGATCTGGTTTATCACGAGAAGGATCGGACGCTCAGCGCCGCCACCTATGGCAGGAGCATCTGGCGGCTGAAGATTTAGCGGGTCAATCGTCGCGCGATACGGGCGTCACTTGCCGCCCGAACGACGTTGGAACCATTCTTCGCGGCGGCGGAGATTGTCGCGGTCTTCGCCGATCTTTTCGCCGAACGGCTTGATCGAATGAGCGGGCGTTTCGTCGTCCGGCGGTGACTGGTCGGGGTGCCGCGAATCCTGCCGGTCAGTCTCTTCACGCTTCTTCGGCTCTTCCTGCTCGGTAGTTTTCTCTTCAGCCATTTCTATACCCCCAGCCCGGCGGCGTCAGGCCGCCGTTATTCGAAGGCGCTGACGCGGCGCGCCTGGCTCGGCACGGCTTGCGGGTTGAACTTGCGCGCGTAGGTCCAGACATAGCTGCGCAGGCTGTAGTAATAGGGGTTGAAACCGACTTCGTCTAACTCTTTCAGCGCCTGCTCGACGCTCCAGTGGTGGCGGGCGACGCGGTAGATGGCGCTCATCTCGCCTGTACGGTGCAGGCCGTCGTCGCAGAAGACGTAAAACGGCCCTTTCGCTTCGTCCGTGACCACGGCGACAAACTCTCTTGCCTGCGCGTCGGTTGCCGGGTTCCAGACGCCCAGCGGCAGCCAGTAATAGCGCAGGCCGGCGCGCTCGGCGGCCACGCCGACCGCATCCGTGTGGTCATAAATCGAGCGCAGATCGACCACCGTCTTAACGCCCAGCCGGGTCAGCGTTTCGATGCCGCCGCTGGTCGGCACAGCGCCGCGCATGTAGTTGGCGTCGAGGCGGCGGAACATCGGCAGCCGGGTCGTCACCTCGGCGCCGGTTTCCTTAATCGGCATCAGCGTAGCGCTGCCCGAGGCCGCGACGCGGCGCTGGCCGTTGCTGGCAACGAGGATGAAGGTGGTGGCTACCGCGATGCAGGTCACTGCCAGGATTGCGACAACCAGTAGTCTTTGCTTCTGCACTTCTTCTCTAAACCTCAAAGTCGTTCGGGGGACACGCTATATAAATTTATAACCTGCCCGTCAAGTTTACGCAAAGGTGCGCCGGGCGGTTTCACCCGCAACGGAAGCAATTGACACAAGTTGTGGCATTTTGACTTAGGCCATTCATTCATTTTGCTGCCTCTCGCCGCGCCCCGTGAGCAAAGCCGGGCCGATTAGCCGCAAACATAAGACTTAATCGCCGCGCCGGGTTTGGAACAGCCTTTGCCCTATAAGCTCCGATTTATATCTTCGACTGCCAGGGGGGAGGCCGTAGAGAGATGGCGGGCGCGGTTCTTGAGCGGGACATGACCATCGGCAACGCGCTGTCTGGTGTCGTCACCGGGCTGGGGCTGGCGGCGCTCGCCTATTCGACGGCCCTGCTGGTTTCGAACGGCATCCGCGTGCAATGGGTGCTGCTCAGCCTGGTCACAGTGCTGCTCGCCTCGCGCCTCGATGTCGGCATGCCGCGCCTTGCCGGCGGCCTGGCGCTCGGTGACGTGCTGGTCTTTATGGCCATGCTCTTATTCGGCCCGTTCCCGGCGGTGACCCTGGCCGGCGCCGACGCCGCCATCCATTCGCTACAGCACAAACAACAGCGCCGCGTCGTCCTCTACCACGCGACGCGCAAGGCGTTGGCGGCTTACGTCGCAAGCGCCGTAGCGGCCTTGCTATTCGGCGACCTGACGCAGCTGACGGCAGATATGCTCAGCCTCGGCCTGGCCGTAGCGGTCATTGCCGCGGCGCATTTCGCCTGCGATTTCGGCCTCGCCAGCCTGATCGCCACGCGGCGGGGCGGCGGCGTTGCGGTCAACCGGACGTCGCGGTGGTGGGCGGCGGTCTCTTATCTCGGCGGCGCCTTGATGACCTGTATCATCGTCAAGCTGATCGCCGTCATCTCGTTTTACGCCTTCATTCTCTCGGTGCCCATTGCATCGATTACCTATTTCACCTACCGCGTTTATCTCGAACGCGTCGAGACCTCGAACCGCCACGCCGAGCAGATGGCCGACCTGCACCTGCGAACTATCGAGGCGCTGGCCATCGCCATTGACGCCAAAGACGAAGTCACGCAAGACCATGTGCGGCGCGTGCAGATTTACGCGACCGGGCTGGCGCGCCTGTTTGGCCTGTCGGACATGGAGATCGAAGCGTTAAAGGCCGGGGCTTTGCTGCATGACATCGGCAAACTGGCCGTCCCCGATTACATCCTTAACAAGCCCGGCAAGCTGACGCCCGCCGAGTTCGAGAAGATGAAAGTCCACACGACGGTCGGCGCAGAGATACTAGAGCGCGTCGGCTTTCCTTACCCGGTCGTGCCGGTCGTGCGCCATCATCACGAGCGCTGGGACGGGCATGGCTATCCCGACAGTCTGTGCGGCGACGAGATTCCCATCACGGCGCGGATTCTGACGATTGCCGACTCGTTCGATTCAATGCGCGAAGACCGCCAGTACCGTCAGGCGATGTCCCGCGACGAAGCCATCGTGACGCTCAAAGAGGGCGCCGGCGCGGTCTTCGACCCGCACGTGGTCCGGGCGTTCCTCGATCACCTTGAAATCTTCGAGGCGGAAATCCGCGAGTGCCGCGTCGAAGCCCAGGCCGAGGCCTTCCGCCGCAAGACGGGCGACGACCGCCGCTTGCAACCGAGACCCTCCGGGCCGCTGGCATTCGAGCAGATTCGCGATGCCCACCGCGAAGTGCTGGCGCTCTACAACATCGCCCAGACCATCGGCACCAGCCTCGACCTGCGCGACAGCTTCGCGGTCTTTTCCGCGCGCCTGCTCGACATCGTCAACTACACCACCTGCATTCTCTACCTGGCGCGGCAGGACGCCACAGAGGTCGAGGCGGCGCAGGTCGCGGGGCGCAACGGCGAAGCCTTCCGCGGCAAGCGCATGCCGTCGGGGCGCGGCATCAGCGGCTGGGTGGTCGCCAACAGCCATCCCATGCACAACTGCAACCCGTCGGTTGATTTCGATGCCATGCAGCTCGACCCCGGCGAACCCTACAGCGCGGCGACCGTGGTGCCGCTGATCAAAGAGGGCGAAGCGCTCGGCGCGCTGGCGGTCTACTCGGCAGAGCTGGACGCCTACACCCCCGACCATCTGCGGCTGATGGAAGCTGTCGCCAAGCTGCTCTCGGACGCGGTCGCCAATTCGGTGCATCACGAGCGCACAGAGAACAGCGCCCTGACCGACCCGCTGACCGGATTGCCGAACGCGCGCGCGCTGCGCTATCGCTTTGAAGAAGAGGCCGACCGCGCGCGCCGCCACCGCGACACCTTTTCAGTGATGCTGCTCGACCTGGATGGCTTCAAGGCGGTGAATGATCGGCTCGGCCACCAGGCGGGCGATCAAGTGCTAAAGCAACTGGCGGCAGTGATGCTTGGGCTGATCCGCTCGATGGATTTTCTGGGCCGCTATGCCGGCGACGAGTTCGTCATCGTCATGCAGGTGGGCGCCGAAGAGGCGCGCGAAGCGATGGCGCGCTTGCAGAAGGCCATAGACCGGCACGAGTTCGGTTTCAATGGCAATCGGGTGGGGCTCGGCGTCAGTATCGGCTGCGCCAGCTTCGGCGCGGACGGCGAATTATTCGATGAGCTGTTATTGGCCGCAGACCGCGCCATGTACGCCGACAAAGCACGCCGCAAAGGGCTGCCCGGCCCCTCGCGCCACCTCCTCGCTAACGATTCCGACCCGCGCCAAGCTCTATAAAGTGACAAGTGACAAGTGACAAGTGACAAGACATTGTCACTCCGATTCCTGGTTGATTCTGGCCTACGCCGTTCCTCTTGTCACTTGTCACTTGTCACTTTACCTTAATCACCATGACCGTCAGATCATCTTCGGGGCCGTCCATGTCAAAGGTATATTCGTAAACCGCGCTGGTGACCGCCTGCACGATGTCGTAAGCGCGGTCGCTTTCGTTGGCTCGCACCAACTGTTCAAGCCGCGGCAGACCGAACATCTCGTCTTTCGAGTTGCGCGCTTCGACGACGCCGTCGGTGTATAGCACCAGCACGTCGCCCGAACGTAACTCGGCGACCGATTCCGAGTAGCGCGCCTCTTCAAACACGCCGAGCGGCAGGCCGCCGTGCGATAACAACTGGCTGCTGCCGTCGCTGCGCAGCAACAGCGGCGGGTTGTGGCCGGCGTTGATATACATCAGCCGCTTGTTTTCTACGTCAATCAATCCGTAAAAAGTCGTGATGAAGCGGTCGCCGTTGGTCGCTTCGTGTACCAGCCGGCTGATGCGCGTCATCACGACGCGCATCGCCAGCTCATTGATGACGGTGGCGTGGACATAGGCGCGAAACGTCACCATAATCAGCGCCGCCGCCAGTCCTTTTCCCGAAACATCGGCCACCAGCACGCCGAGCCGATCCGATATCTGATCGATCACGTCCAGATAATCGCCGCCGACTTCGCGCACAGGGATCGTCGTCCCGTAGATGTCGAGCCCGCTGTGGTTGGGGAAGGCGCGCGGCAACAACCCTTCGACGACTTTGCGCGCCAGCTCGATTTCGCTCTCGGCCTGCCGCTGCCTGACGACTTCGCGGTAAAGCAACGTGTGATCAACCGCCGAGGCCGTCAGCGCCGCGAACATGGTCAGTAGTTCCAGGTCGCGCTCGCTGTAGCGATCAACGCGGTCGGCTTCGAGGTTGATGACGCCGATCACCGCGCCATCGGCGCGTATGAGCGGCGCGGCGATCTCCGAGCGCGTCTCGGCGCGCGCCTTGACGTAGCGCGTGTCGCTCTTAACGTTGTTGACGATCTCGCCGCGGGCGTTCTTGATGACCCAGCCGATGATGCCGCCGCCCGATTGCAGGAAGTCGTCGCCGATCACCTGCGGCGGGTAGCCGCGCGTCCGCACTTCGAAGAGCGCGTGCGTCGGCGGGTCAATGATGCAGATGACCGCCGCCGAATAATCGATTAGCTCTTTGAGCGAGTCGAACGTGGTGTCGAGGACTTCGTCGAGGTCGAGCGAGCCGCTGACGCGGCGCACGGCGTCAATCAGCGTAGCAATAGTTTGTTCATGTACTGGCATCGCGTCTGCTTTGGAATCGGAATGAAACACCGAGGCACCGAGGCACAGGGGAGGCACGGGGAAGACTCTGTGCCTCCGTGCCTCCGTGCCTCGGTGTTTAATCTTCTCATCATATCTCGAAGAATCAAATCTCACGCGAAGACCGCCGGGTCAGCCTCTGTGAAGAACGCTTCATGCAAACGCTCGATAACCACGGCGGCATCGCGCTCGTCTGTGACGAACGTGAGGTTAATCTCGGACGCGCCCTGGCTGATCATGTTGATGTTGGCATCGCCGATGGCGCCAAACAATCGGCCCGCGACGCCCGGCGTGGACTTCAGGTTTTCGCCGACGACGCAGACAATCGCCTTGTCGCGCTCGATGCCGACTTCGCCGATCTGCCGCAGGTCGCGCTCGATGGCTTCGAGGTTGTCGGCGCTGTCGAGGGTCATCGAAACCGAGACTTCCGAAGTCGTCACGACATCAACGGAAGTCTGATGGCGCTCGAAGACCTCGAACAGCGCGCGCAGGAAGCCATAGGCCATCAGCATGCGCGTCGCGGTGACGTGGATGATCGTGACGCCGCGTTTGAGGGCGATGGATTTGATGGCGTTTGCGGTGCGCGGCGGCTTCGAGACAATCAAAGTCCCTTCGCCCGTCGGGTTGTGGGTGTTGAAGATATGGACGGGAATTCCTTGCTCGACCGCCGGCAGGACGGTTGATGGGTGCAGCACCTTGGCGCCGAAGTACGACAGCTCGGCGGCTTCCGTGAAAGAGATGACGCGGATGCGGCGGGCGTTGCGGACGACACGCGGGTCAGCGGTCAGCAAGCCGTCAACGTCCGTCCATATCTCAATCGCCTCGGCGCCAATCGCCGCGCCGATGATGGCCGCTGAATAATCCGAGCCGCCGCGCCCGATGGTCGTCGTCACGCCATCGGCGGTCGAGCCGATGAAGCCTTGCGCCACCGGCACACACTTCGATTCGACGACCGGCAACAAGACCGCGCGTGTTCGCAGTCGGGTTTCGGCCATATCAGGCGCGGCGCGCGTGAACTGTTTATCGGTGAGGACGAACTGGCGCGAATCAACCAGCTCGGCGCGGATGCCGCGCGCCGCGAACGCCGCGGTGACGATCACCGACGACAAGCGTTCGCCGAACGATACGACGGCATCCTGGCTGCGCGGCGTCAGCTCGCCCAGTGTCGCCACAGAGCGCGCCAGCCCGGTCAATTCGTTGAACTGGTAATCGATGCTGTGCGCGGCCCATTCGAGCGAATAGCTGCCCGTGTCGGCGCAGCCCGCCATCAAAGCGCGCGCCGTTTCAAGGTGGCGCTCGCGTAAGGCTTCGATGATAGCGGCGGCTTCTTCATAGCGCCGCTCGGTGGCGATGCGGGCGATGCTTAAGAGGGCGTCGGTCACGCGCGTCATTGCCGAGACGACGACCACCGGCGCGCGGTGAAGTTTGCTCTTAACAATCTCCGCGACTTGATGAATGGCGGCGGCATCGCCCACCGACGTGCCGCCGAATTTCATGACGATCATTGGTTCACCCCGGCTAAAGGTTATACCAACGACCACTGCGCGATGGCGAGCGATTTCGCAAAAGCTGCTGGGTGTAAGTAAAGTACGTTCCCCGTTGGCTGTCGGTTAATCACACCCTGATGCCACTTAGAACAGGCAGCCACATAAAAGAAGATATAACATCTCTTTTTACTAGAGCCTGGTGTCTTTATTGCAAGGTTGTCCTCATTCACCACAGTCCTTTGTTTTTAGAGTCATACCGCCTATCAGTTTGCACGCCCCCCTAGCCCCCGCAGGGCCAGGCTGTGTTCCTTTAACATACCCACCCCATACTGGTTGGTCACCGTCGTAGCGAATACACACGGCCCTGCAATTTGAGCCTGCCTGGGGAGCCCCCGCATCGGGAGCCGCAACTATTCCAGGTTGCTGTGGTATATTAATAATTAAATTACTGCCCTCAAATCCTCCAAAACTGAAAGGTCGATTAAACAACCCGCCAACCAGTTCTCTATGATCTTGCTCGGTAAAACTGAAGAAAGGCGGCGCTTGAAAGAATTGGTGTGGCTCACTCCAATCCTGACCAGAGGAAGTCGGCGTGGAATTCAGCAATGGCAGCGTAAAGCCTTGTAGTTGGTTATCTGTTGGCGCAAGGCTGTCACTATAAGAACTAAGTCGGGGCGCTACAAATTGTCCGTTTGGGCTTAATTGTGCTCTTGGCTGCTCTGGCTGATAAGGATTTTGTTGCTTACGAATGCGTCCAGTACAGTGTGCACAGCCTACGCCTTCGCCTGAATCTCCCGGTACAGTAGCTAGAGCAATAGCGATTGCTAAAATAACCCAGAAGAAACGCCCATCGGGGTCTACATAATTGATCGGATTATTGCCCACGTAAGCGTAGGCGTTACCGAGATTCACTTCATCCGACCACATACCAATCGGGTCGCGATGAATGAATCGCCCGGTCTGGGGATTCATATAGCGATGGCGATAATAGTAAAGTCCGCTCTCAGGGTCGAAGCGGCGTCCGGCGAAAAGATAGTGATTGTTGACGGCGCTCTGACTGTGCGTCGTTCCGGCGGCGTCGGTGATCGTTGGTATGCCATAAGCATCGTACCGATATCGCTCGACGACCGCGCCGTGATGGTCGGTCAATGCCGCGATGTAACGCTTGCCGTCTTCGCTGTAGAAGAATCGCTTGTCCTTCACTTGATCGAAGCGGTCACTGTCGCCGTCGCCTGTCGCGTCGCTCGGCTCAATGCGGCCATCGTTGTTGCCGTCTACGTCGAGCGTCAGCGGCTCGTCTATCCACAGGCCATAAACATATTGCTGCGTCGCGCCGGCGCGTTGTAAATTCGAGCTGACTGAAACTTCTTCGATCTCCTGCCAACCGTCATAGAAATATCGCACCGTGCCGTTTATATTTCCGCTCACGCTGCGGCTGTTGGTCACAGTCGCTTGAAATCTCCGGTTGTGCGCGTCGTAGAAATAAATCGCAACGGCGGCCCGGTCCGCTTTACGCGTAACTTTGCGCAGCCGGTTGGCAAAGTCGTACTCGTAAAGGTTCGTGCCGTCATCCAGCAGGTTGCCGTTGTCGTCATGAAACTGTGCGCTGCCGGATTGCAAGGGAATGCCCGCTGTCGCTCCGGCAACGCGCCCGAACACCGTGTACTCGTTCATGTTATTGGCTTGGTTTGCGAGGCTGCGGCGCTTGGCCCAGTTGCCGACGCCGTCAAGCTGCCAGGTGTCCAGGTCATCGCCTGTCCTGTCAAACTTCGTGAGGCGGTACGCTGAATCATATTCGTAACTCTCAACGCGGGCTGGCTGGTTCGGCGTCTGGTTTGTGCGGCTCTCTTTCTCAGAGAGCTTGTTGTTCACCCGGTCGTAGCTGTATTCAAACCCGGCGATCAGCGCGCCATTCCGGTCGAGGTGGCGGCGCATGACCTCGCGCTTGACTCCGTCGTACCCTACGTCGTGCTGAGAATCACCATCAAGGTGCGTCAGCCGCACGCCATTGCCATAAACGCGTTCGAGCACGCGGTCGGGGCCGATGTAGGAGTAGTCAACAATCGGCGCAGCAGCCAACGTAGCGCCCGTGTTCGCGTCGCTGATCGTGTCAATGCGGTCGAGGTGGTCGTAAGTGATGTCAAGGGCGCGGCCATTCGGGTAGACCAGCCCGACGCGGTTATTATCGCCTGCCCAGCGGCTGGACACGGGGAACTCGCACTGCCGTTCTTCGAGCACGCGGCTCAACGAGTCGTAGGAGTACGTCACCGGCTGGTCGTCGAGCGGGTCAGCCGGGTCGTTGTTGTCAAAGGCCAGCGTCAGCCGCGACAAGCCGTCGTATTCAAACCGCTGCAAGGTTGTGCCGGTGACTTGCCACCTCACGTTCGGGTCTTTGAAGCCGCCGGCTCGGTGCGGGGTGCGCGACGTGGCGCGCTTCACATCAATCTGCACCAGCCGGTTGATGCCGTCAAAGCGCCTCGTCAGGATCGTGCCGTTTTGATCTACCACACGCAGGAGATTGTTGTCGCCGTCGTAAACGTAATCCCGGATCGTGCCGTCGTCGAAGATTTCCTGCTTGCGGCGGTTGAGGTCGTCGTAGACGTAACGGGTGATGTTGCCTTTCGGGTCCGCCGAGTCAATGATGCCGACGTTGGTGTTCTGGTCGCCGGGCGTGCTGCCATCATCAGCCATTGCGATCAGACGGCTGTTGGCGTCCCAGTCGCAGCTGTTGACGATCAACCCGTCGGGGTTGGCCGCGTTGCTCGTATCGAGAGCGCCGCCGCCCTGGCCGCCAACCCGCAGTTGGCGCACCTCGGCGATCTTGCGATTCATCCCGTCGTAGAAGTAATCCGTCGTGTTGCCGGGCTGATTGATTTTACTAACCAGCTGACCGGCGACCGGAAAACGACCGAGCGGGTCAGCAATCAACTGCGCATCGTCGCGCGAGTGCTGCGCGTCGCTCCGCTGGATGAGGTTGTCGCGGCTGTCGTACTGGTAACGGATCGTCTGGCCCAGGTTGTCGGTGGTGCGGATCAGGCGGTTGAGCCGGTCGTAGACGTTGATCGTCGTGAAGGTCTCTTGCAGGGCGGGCGCGCGGTGCGCCGCAACGTCCTGGCGTTGCGTGTACTCCCTCTCAATCACGGTCATGGCGTTGCTATCGCCATCGTACTCTCTGGCGACCTCGTTGCCTTCGGGGTCAACCTCGCTGATGGCGCGGTCCGCGCCGTCATAAAAAGTTTGCCGAGTGTCGAGGTCGTCTTCGATGACGTGCGTGCGGCGACCGTTGCGATCATACTCGTACCGCGTTACGACGAGGCCATCATTCGACTGGCCTAGCGGCCCGTCTCTAAGCAGCGGCGCGCGGTCGTAGCGGACGCCTTGATTGCGGTAATCAAACAGCCGGTCGTCGCGCTCGAACAGGCGGCGCATCTCGTCATATTTCAACTCGGCCTGACTCAACAATGGCTGGCGCAGATTCTCGACGCGCAGCGGCTGGTCGAGCGTGGCGGCGACCGAGTTGACTGCGCTGCGGCCGCCGACCGGCCCGAAGCGCGACGTGCTGATGGCGTCACCAGCCGGGTCGTAGCGCATCAGGCTCTGGTTGCCGACCGCGTCCACGTCGCTGACCAGCCGGTCAAAGCCATCGTACAGGTGCAGCGTCGCTTCGGGTAATCCGTCGCCCGTGTTGTCGGACGCATCAACCGTTCGGACAAGATTGCGATTGCCGTCGTAGTCGCGCTCGCCGGTCGCCATGTCGGCGCTGTTCGGGATCAGCCCGATTTCGGCAATGTCGGCGTACGCCGGCAGCACGCGGAATGCGTTGACCATGCCACCTCGCGTCGAGGTGAATACCAGGTCGCGTTCGTCAAAGATCATGCTGACGACATTGCTTGGCTGGCGTTCGGGGCTGCCGACGGGCAGGTTGGCGACCGGGCTGATGACTAGCACGCGATTCTCGTTGCGGTCGTAGCGGTACTTGGTCACCACGGCTTCGCCCGGCGTCTTGCTCACTTCTTGCCGTTCTTCGACGAGGTTGTCGAGGATGTCATACACGAAGCGGTGCTCGATGGAATTCCCCAGCAGGCTCTGGTTGTTAGAGTCGCGGTTCTCGACTTCGCGCTTGATGACGTTGTTGTTAGCGTCGTAGAAGATGTCTATGCGGTAATTGAACGACGGCGTGTCGGCGGCGCGGCGAATCTCGACCACCTGGTTCAGCTCGTTGACGGAATACTCTGTGGCGATGTCGCGGCCATCCACCTCTTTGATGACATTGCCGACGCGATCATAGAAGTAGACATGTTTGATAGCCGCCGGTTTGGGGTTGGTCCGCGAATCGCGCAGGGCGGTGTTGTCCGTCGGGCCGCCCGCGGCGTCAATAGTCTGTTGCTTGAGATAGCCAAATGGGCCATCGAGAATGCCGGGGGTCAGATTCAGCTTATCGCCATCGGGGTCATTCTCAGGATAATACTCGAAGGTATCAATGTTCGATTCGGCGTCAACGTGCTGCGTTATCTGGCCGAACTGGTTGTAGCGGAAAAATTCGGCGATGGGCTGTTGCGGGCGGCCTTCGAGTTGCGCCATGTTGGAATCCGGCAGCAAATTCACGGTGGGATGAATGACCGCCACGACATTGCCGGCGATCTGATCGGTGTGCCCGTCGCCGTTCACGTCGCCGAGTGCCATAGGAATATGGTTGCTGGTAAGCACTTGCATTACCTCTGCAACGCTCACACCCAACGCGTCGGCAAGCCCGGCAAAGTTCGTCCCTTCCTGATAGTCGAAGAGGTAAGTCGTGGTGTATCTCTGCGCCGACTGCGTGCCGCCATTTTGCGGCGCGTAAGCCGGGTCGTTGCCGCGCGGTTCGGTCTCCGTGCGCAGCCGATTGTAGACCGGCTCATAAGTCCTGGTCGTTTGGATGAACGCCTGATCGCCGCCGCGCTTGCTGTCGGGCCTGGTCGTCCGGCTCAGCAGATTGCCCTGCCCGAACCTCAGCGGGTTGTGTTCGTCGTAGACGTTTTCAACCGCATTGCCTTCGGGCCGGACCATGCGCGTCATCTCGCCGTCCTGGTTGTATTCGTAGCGCGTCTCGAAGAAGCCAGGGTCGCCGCGCCGGATGTGGCGGTTCGTGAATTCTCTGACGCGCACGATGTTGGCCAGTTGGTTGAAGCGATACTCGGTAAGATTGCCATTGCGGTCGGTCACCGTCGTTTGAAATACCGCCGTGTCGAAGTCACCGGCTGGCGCAGTGCCCAGCGGCTGATATTGATAAGAGATCGTCCCGCCGGCGGCCACGCCGCTCAGGTTTACGCCGCCGATCAGTTGATGCAGCACGCGGTCTGCGTTGGGAGAATTCACATCGTTGTCATACTCGACCGTGACCCGCGGCGGCCCCGATGCCGCCGCCTCGTTGGCGGCAACCACCTCGACCATATTATGGTTGAGCTTTTCGTCAGCGAACTCAGAGCTATAACGGAATAGAGTGGTCTTGCCGGCGATGAAATCGTTGCCCTTGGGCGTCCCGACGACCTGGGGCGAGGTGACGGCAATCAAGTCGCCCGGCCCGGTGCGCGCCGTCGTTCTTTCATCGTTGTAGTGAAAGGTGATCTTGCGCCCGGTGAAATCTTCGACTTCGGCGAGGTGACCGCTAGTGTTATAGCGATAAGCGATAGACCGCCCAAGCGTGTCAATAACTTCTTTCAGTTGCTTGGCGTCATTGTACTTGAACTGCATGCGGTTTCCATTGCGGTCGCGCAGCTCCGTCATGTGACAGAGGTGCTGATTGTCGGGTGCGGAATAAAAGACCAGGGCGCCATTCCTATCTCGCTCGACGAAACTCCCGTCTATATTCTGGTTCAGCCGCGTGTAAAAACCGGCGGGCGCGATAAACGTCGCGCCGTTGCGCGTATAGCGGTCGGCCCGGCCTTCGCCATCCATGCGGATGACGTCGCCATTATCGGCCATGAATAACCGGCGGTTGTAATTGAATTCCCAGTTGTGACCCAGCGGCCCCTCGAAATTAATGCCGCTGCGATATTTCCGCTCGAACTTCCAGTTGAACCCTCTGCCCTTGATTTCGAGATCGACCTGATAAAGAAAGAATTCGCCATTGTGCAGAAACACCGTGGCATGTCCGGTATCCTGGGCAATTCCCGGAACCGCGCCGGCGTTCTGACAACTGGTTTTTTCCTGGGCAATCAGACTGATACCTTGATTATAAGTCGGCTCGCCGTTGCAGCCGCAGGCGGGCCTGGCCGCACTCTCCATCATGGTTGTGAACTGCAACGGCCCGTTGAAAAAGTTCAGGCCCTCGGCCTGCGGGCGCGGCGGGACGACCGGCGGCGGCAGCTTGGGCGAGCCAAGCCGTTCGGCGGGGCGGGCCTCGTTAATCAGCCGGCTCAGCCGTTCGCCGGCGGTCTCCATGCCCAGCAGCTTGAATGGCGTATCCTTGGAGTCTTCCCCGGATTGCCGGGTCTGATCCGAAAGCGTCTGGCTGAAAGGCCGGGCGATGTCCGCTGTCTCGCGCACTTGGGCCACGGTTAGAGGAAGCGGCTGCAAAAGCAGTAGCGTTATCGTCAGTGTGCAGGCGAGTGAGCGCTGGGCTCTTCTTTGAGTTTCAAACTTCATGACAATACCTCCGTCAGGGCGGGTTTTTGACAACACCTGTTCTCTCTCGGCGGCTGTCGCCGTGAAAGGACTGATCAGCCGCCGGCGCCGCCCTGACGCACAAGTTTCCCTGTCCGCCATCGGGCAGCAACCTGGACTGTATGGACCGCGCCCGCTCCGTAAAGTTCAGCAGGCCCGCGTGCGGTGTATTGACGGTTCAGTTGGCGAGAGGTCCTTATCCGGAGCGCCGAGTGTGAGAGCGTGACCTCTCGGTGAAGCGATCTTGAATCCAAAGGGCGCGTGTAGGTGGGAACGACGCGTTTCATTCCGCAGCAACGCGGCTGCCCTACTCATCTCCCGACCCGTTTCTAGTCGGTCAGTGGATCAAAGCAACTCCTGAACGTCAGTGTTGCCGACTCTCCTAAGAGCATCTAATGTGCCATGAATTACAACGAGAATGCGCAGCCCGGTTCTTAAAAGCTAAGTCACTCGTGGGGGATACTTATAATGTTTATTACCATTCGGGCCGGGCCACGCGGCTCGACGGCACGGTGCGCTGATGGAAATTAAGTGGGAATCGAATTGCCATTATCTCGGACCGTGGTATCCACACCTGGTACTGAAGTATCCATGCCACGGCGAATCGAACCCTTGTTATGATAGGTGGCGTACATTACAAAACCGCGGGCCGGCCTACAGCGGGCTGGCTCGACAAGTGCTGAGGAGACAAGCGCGGAAGATAGACGCCAGGGTGGAAAGGCGAAAAGCCTGCCGCGAAAGACTAAGTCCCTGATCGCCCTGGCGTCCTCCCGGCTTTGTGCCCCGGCGCTCGGGGCGCAGGTCACGCCGTCCGACTTATCCGGGCAGCGGCACGCTGACATGCTCGTGGACGATCAGCCAGTGACCGCCGCGCCGCTCCCAGATGGCCGTGTGGCGCGCGTCCAGCGCTTGTGTGCCGCCGGCTTTCGGCGCAATCGAGAGGCGAAAGGTCACCGTCGTCCAGGCGACATTGCCGCGCCGGGTGATTTTCAAGTCGTTCATGTTCGGCGTCAGCGTGGCGCTGTTGGCCGTGGCGAAGAAATATTTCTGCACGCCCTCGCTATACTCTTTCCAACTGGTGTACTTCATCGGCGCGATGTCGAAGAAGATGAGGTCGGCGTCTTTGGCGTAATACTTCGCAGGCGCGTCGGTGTTAAACTTGCTCCAGTCGGCGTAGTAGTCTGTGATGAGCTTTCTGAATTCGGCGTCACCGCCGGCTTGCCGGGCGGGCGCTTTGGCTTGGGCCGCGCCAATCAGCACAACCATCAACGTCAGCGTCAGGGCGAGAAGGGCTTTCACGGGTCGGTTCATTGTTTGTCTCCTTGGTTGTTTTGCCCGTTTGCGCAACGAGCATAAAAGTAATCGGCCGGAAGCCAAACGTCAAAGCCTGGGCGGCGATGCCCGCGCCCGACGAATGGCCAATGACTCTACGCGCCGCCCGCGAGACAGGATTTATTCTGGCTTCCGTCAATCATTTTTGCCCCTTTATCTTTTGCCCCCTGGCTTTTGCCCGCATCCCAGGGCCTATTCATTCTCGAATAACCATGGGGATATAAACCGCCAAGACGCCAAGACCGCCAAGAAAAGCTCTGTGTTCTCTTGGCGTCCTTGGCGTCTTGGCGGTTCAAGTCCGGAGAATGAATAGACCCTGGCCCGCATCCGGCCTTTCTTGACACCCCATGTGCGCTTTGTTAGATTCGCCATTTAGGATGTACCCGCACGAGTTACGGCTCGAAGCTTTATGAATAAGAAAGACCTCTGGTTTTTGCTCATCGCGCTGGGCGTCGTCGGACTCTTCACCTTCCTATGGCTTGTCAGCCGCAAAGCGCCGCCGCTCAATGTGCGGCCCGAACATACAGCGGTCACCCGCGACACCAAGCGCGAAGCTTGCTGGGCCTGTCACGCGCCCGATGCCGGCGTCGCGCCGATGTCGCCGCGCCATCCCAAAAAGGGCAAACCGCCCGACCAGACGACGCCGTGTTATGTGTGCCACAAATATCCCGACCAGAGCGCCGCGCCTGCCATCTTCATCACACCAACAACCAGGGAGGTTACTTCGTTATGGCTAAGCCCGCCAGCAAGGTGAAAACCGACACCTATCGCAATTATATCAACGGCGAATGGGTCGCGCCGTCATCCGGTGATTACATCGAAAACCGCAACCCGGCAGACACCCGCGAGCTGGTCGGACGGTTCCCGGCCTCGGCTCCCGAAGACGCCGACCGGGCGGTGCAGGCCGCCGCCGCCGCCTTCCAGAAATGGCGCAAGCTGCCGGCGCCGCGCCGCGCCGAGATTCTCTTTCGCGCCGGCGAGTTGTTGACTCGGCGCAAAGACGAGTTTGCCCGCGCCATGACGCGCGAGATGGGCAAGGTCGTGAAAGAGACCAGCGGCGACGTGCAGGAAGCGATTGACATGACCTACTTCATCGCCGGCGAGGGCCGCCGCCTGCACGGCTTCACGACGAAGGCCGAGCTGCCGAGCAAGTACGCCATGTGCGTGCGCGAGCCCATCGGCGTCTGCGCGCTGATCACGCCGTGGAATTTTCCGATGGCCATCCCTTCGTGGAAGATTCTGCCGGCGCTCGTCTGCGGCAACACCGTGGTCATCAAGCCCGCGGAAGACACGCCGCTTTCGACCTACAACTTCGTCGAGGTGCTGACGGAAGCCGGCGTGCCGCCGGGCGTCGTCAACATCGTCAGCGGCTACGGCGAAGCGGCGGGCGCGGCGCTCGTCAATCATCCGAAAGTCCGCCTGGTATCGTTCACCGGCTCGACCGACGTGGGCCGCATCGTCGGCCAGGCGGCGGCGGCCAGCGATAAGATTTGCTCGCTCGAAATGGGCGGCAAGAACGTCGTGATGGTCATGGAAGACGCCGACCTCGAGCTTGCCGTCGAAGGCGTCTTGTGGGGCGCCTTCGGCACTTCCGGGCAGCGCTGCACGGCAGCCTCGCGCGTCGTCGTTCATAAGAAGGTCGCCAAGAAGTTCACCAGCCTGCTCGTTGACGGCGCGAAGTCTCTGCGATTGGGCAACGGCCTGAGCGACAAAGCGGACGTCGGCCCGGTGATCAATCAAGAGGCGATGGAAAAGATTTTGAGTTACATCGAGATCGGCCAGCGCGAAGACAAAGCGAAGCTGCTCGCGGGCGGCAAGCGCGCCGAGCGCGGCGATCTCAAGTACGGCTACTTCATCGAGCCGACGGTGTTTGCCAGCGTGCGGCCAGAGATGCGCATCGCCCAGGAAGAGATTTTTGGGCCGGTCGTTTCGGTCATCGAATGCCGCGACCTCGACCACGCCATCGAGATTGCCAACGGCGTCCGCTATGGGTTGTCGGCTTCGATCTACACGCGCGACACGAATCGCGCTTTCCGCGCCATGGAAGACGTGCAGACCGGCATCTTCTATGTCAATGCTTCGACCATCGGCGCCGAAGTCCATCTGCCGTTCGGCGGCACCAAGGCGACGGGGAACGGCCACCGCGAAGGCGGCACGCAGGTCTTAGACATCTTCTCGGAATGGAAAGCCGTCTACGTTGATTATTCAGGCAAGCTGCAACGCGCGCAGATCGACACCATCACCAGTGGGATTGGATAAAGAAGAAGTCAGGAGTCAGAAGTCAGGAGTCAGAATGAAGAAGGAGACGCGACGAGGTCGCTCACTACCGCCGATTCTCCTTTCCATTCTGACTTCTGACTCCTGACTCCTGACTCCCTTCAAGGAGACATCATGATCGTCGGATTACCGAAAGAAGTGAAAGACAACGAGTCTCGCGTCGGGCTGGTGCCTGCTGGCGTCAAGGCGCTCACGGATGCGGGACATCGAGTCATTGTGCAGAAGAGCGCCGGCGAAGGCTCAGGCATCCTGGATGCAGAGTTCGTCCAGGCCGGCGGCGAGATGCTCGACACGGCTGAAGAGGTCTGGTCGCGCGCCAACATGGTCGTTAAGGTCAAGGAGCCAATTGCTTCCGAGTACGGCTTCCTGCGCGAAGACCTGATGCTCTTTACTTACCTGCACCTGGCGCCGGCGCGCGAGCTGACGAAAGCGATGGTTGATAGCGGCGTCATCGGCGTCGCCTACGAAACGATCACCAACGACCAGGGCCACCTGCCGCTGCTGACGCCGATGAGCGAAGTCGCGGGCCGCATGTCCGTGCAGGTCGGCGCGTTTTATCTTGAGAAGATCAACGGCGGGCGCGGCGTTTTGCTGGGCGGCGTGCCGGGTGTAGCGCCGGGCCGCGTGACGATCATCGGCGGCGGCGTGGTCGGCACCAACGCCGCAAAGATGGCCGTGGGCCTCGGCGCGGCGGTGATTATCATTGATCGCGACCTTGAACGCTTGCGCTATCTCGATGACATTTTCGGCAGCCGCATACGCACACTGGCGTCAAACCCTTACACCATCGCCGAATCGGTAGCGGCTTCGGACCTGGTGGTCGGCGCGGTGCTGGTGCCGGGCGCGGCGGCTCCGAAGCTGGTGACCCGCGAGATGCTGAAAAACATGCCGCGCGGCTCGGTGATCGTTGACGTGGCGGTTGATCAGGGCGGTTGCATCGAAACGACGAAGCCGACGACGCACAGCGCGCCGACTTACTATGTCGAGAACGTCCTGCATTATGGCGTCACCAACATGCCGGGCGCGGTGCCGCGCACCTCGACATTCGCGCTGACGAACGTGACGCTGCCGTTTGCCTTGAAGCTGGCGAAGCATGGGCCGGAAGAAGCCTTCCGCCGCGACGCGCACCTGAGGCAGGGCGTCAACACCTATCGGGGCAAAGTGGTTTATGAAGCGGTCGCCGAAGATCAGGGCTTGCCGTACACGCCCATAGATCAATTGATCTAAAGCCGCTCAAGGGACCGGCGCATCTGCGGCAGCGTGATCATTCAATTCGCCTGCCGCAACGGCTGCCCCTGCTCAATACACCTTGGCCCCACTACCCTACAATTGACTTGCATCGTCGCGGCGTGTACATTGTCAACGTTGACAATTTAACGTGGCGATTTCAGGCAACTTGCTCCACGTAAAAAGACTGCTAAACAGCCCGGATTCGGCCCCGCGCAGTTTAGCGCGGGGCTTTTGATTTTGCTTTATGAAAGATTTTCGCAACGCAGTCACCGATGACCGTGTCTACGTCTTCGACGGCGCGATGGGGACGATGCTCTATGCGCGCGGCGTCTATATCAACCGCTGTTATGATGAGCTGAACCTGACGAACGCCGACCTCGTTCTTGGCCTCCTGCGCGAATACGTGAAGGCCGGCGCTGACATCATCGAGACCAACACCTACGGCGCGAACCGCATCAAGCTGACCGGCTACGGCCTGCAAGACAAGATGGCCGACATCAACGCGGCTGCCGTGCGCATCGCCCGCGAAGCCGCCGGCGACCGCGCCTTCGTTGCCGGCGCCCTCGGGCCGCTCGGCATCCGCATCGAGCCTTACGGCCCCACGTCGACCGAAGAAGCGCAGGCCATCTTTCGCGAGCAGGCGCAGGCGCTCGTCGAAGGCGGCGTTGACCTGCTGGTGCTGGAAACCTTCTCGGACATCGCCGAGATTCATCAAGCGATACTCGCCGTGCGCTCGCTCACAGACCTGCCGCTGGTTGCGCAGATCACCATCCAGAATGATGGCAACACGAGCTACGGCACGTCGCCGGAAATCTTCACACGGCGGCTGGACGAGTGGGGCGCTGACGTCATCGGCCTGAACTGTTCCGTCGGCCCGGCGACGATGCTGCCGGCCATCGAAAAGATGCGCGAAGTGACCCGGCGCAAGCTCTCGGCGCAGCCCAACGGCGGCTTGCCGCGACAGGTGGACGGGCGGCTGTTCTACATGGCGTCGCCCGATTACATGGCCAAGTACGCCAAGCGCTTGATTCAGGCCGGCGCCAAGTTCGTCGGCGGCTGCTGCGGCACGACGCCCCGGCACATCAAAGAGATTGCCAACGCCGTCGCGGCGCTCCGCCCCGGCCGCCCGGCGGCGAGCGGCTATGTCATCGAAGAGTCCGCGCCTCGCGTTCAGGTGACGCCGCGCGCCGAGAAGTCCGCTTTCGCTAAGAAAATCTGCGAAGGCCAGTTCGTCACTTCGGTCGAGATCGTGCCGCCGAAAGGCTGCGACCCCTCGAAAATGTTAGAAAGTGTGCGCTTGCTGAAAGAGGCGGGGGTTGATGCGGTCAACGTGCCGGACGGGCCGCGCGCGCAGTCGCGCATGGGGGCGCTGGCGGTTTCGACGATCATCGAACAGCAGGTCGGCATCGAATGTGTGGTGCATTACTGTTGCCGGGACCGCAACCTGCTCGGCATGACGAGCGACCTGCTGGGCGCTGCCGGTCTCGGCCTGCGCAACTTTTTAATCATCACCGGCGACCCGCCGAAGATGGGGCCATACCCGGAAGCCACCGCCGTCTTCGACATCGATTCCATCGGCCTGGTCAACATGGTCAACCGCTTGAATCACGGCCTGGACATTGGCGGCAATCCCATCGGCGGCCCGACCTCGTTTTATGTCGGCGTCGGCGTCAACCCGTGCGCCGTCGATCTCGAATACGAGTTGCGCCGTTTCCAGTGGAAGGTCGAGGCCGGCGCCGAGTTCGCGATCACGCAGCCGACGTTTGATGTCGAGCAGTTAAAAAACTTTTTGAAGCGCATCGCGCCTTACCGCATCCCTGTGATCGCCGGCATCTGGCCGCTGGTCAGTTATCGCAACGCCGAGTTCCTGGCCAACGAAGTGCCCGGCGTCGTCGTGCCGCCAGCGATCTTGAAACGGATGCAGCGGGTCACCGACAAGGACGCGGCGCGCGAAGAAGGATTGGCCATCGCCCGCGAAACTTTGATGGAAGTGCGCCACCTGGTGCAGGGCGTACAGGTCAGCGCGCCGTTCGGCAGGGTGCAGTATGCGCTCGACGTCTTCAGCGTGCTCTGATTGGTTTCCGGTTTCCGTTTGGCGGTAAAATACCCTCAGCAAGAAACCGGTGACGATTGCGGAGATATTTGATAATGAAACGATCTATAGCCATGCTGATACTGGCCGCGGCGCTGCTGGGGCTCGCCTTTGCGACGCCGCAGCAGAAGGGCATCAGCATACAGACGGTCAAGGTCTATCTCGACAAGATGGAGATGCAATCGGTGCCGCACCCGCGCAGCGCCGACACGCTGGTCGTGCCCAGCACCGATAACCAGAACGCCGACCGCATTGATCTCTACGTCGAGCGGCGCGCCGATCAGACACTGGTGCTGACGGCGTACCCGAAATTCAAAGGGCGTTATTTCAATCTGGCGCGCGTTGCCGACCGCGAGAAGTTGTTTCAGCGATTGCTGGAAGCCAATCATCGCGCCTTTGCGACCTTCTTCGTTGACAACCAGGGCGACATCGGCGCGCGCTTTACGTTTTCGACCGAAGACGGCGTCGGCTATGAAACCTTCCGCTCATCCGTCATCGAACTGTTGCGCATCACCGACGAATACGTGCCGACGCTCGATGGCTTTATGCGCAATGAGCAGACGGACAAAGACCCGTTGAAGAAACCGTGAGCCTGAGGACCGGATGCTTATGAGAAAACTGATTCTAACCGTTCCCGTCGTTGTCATGTTCATCACCGGCGCGGTGTGCGCGCAGACCGACCCGGCGCAGGCTCAGCCGCCCAAGCCGAAGCCGCCGGCGCCGAAGCTGACCTTTGCCGAGAAGACGAAGCTCTATCTGCAAAAACTCGGCGCGAGCATTGATCCGGCCAAGAGCACGGCGGACATGGTGGTGTCGAATTACAACGACCCGAAAGGCGGCAAGACCACCATCGTCATCACCAACGACCGCCGCAAGAATCTGGTCGGCTTCTACGTCTACAACTTCGGCAACGTCAAAAATGTGACCAACAAGGAAGAGGTCTTCCAATACCTGCTTTCGACCAACGACGCCATCACGCTGGGCAGCTTCTTTGTCGATAGCGATAACGACATCGGCTACAAGTACCTGCTGAGCAGCGTGACGCCGTTGACCGCCGCCGAATTCGACACGATTTACCTGACTATGTCAGCGGTAACGCGCGAGCGGCGCGGCGAGATTCGCCAACGGCTCGGCCTGCCGGTGGGCAGGGAAGAGCGGACGACCGACGTGAAGAAAGCGGCGGAAGAAAAACCGCCGAACCAGTAGGCAGGAAGCAGGAGGCAGGAGGCAGTCAGGAATGAGAGACTGATCCCACACTCTTTCTTCCGACTGCTTCCTGCTTCCTGCTTCCTGCTTCCTGCTTACTGAATATGGAACGTACAAAACTACTCGAAGAGTTGCTGGCCGAGCGCATCCTTGTGCTGGATGGCGCGACCGGCACGGCGATTCAAGCGCATCAGTTGACCGCCGAAGATTTCGGCGGCGCGCAGCTTGAGGGCTGCAACGAGAACCTCGTCTTCACGCGGCCCGATGTCGTGCTGGACATCCATCGCGGTTATCTCGAAGCCGGCGCCGACATCATCGAGACCAACACCTTCGGCGGCACGCCCATCGTTCTCGCCGAATACGGCTTGCAGGATTTGGCCGTCCAGCAGAACGAAACTGCCGCGCGGCTGGCGCGACAGGCCGCCGCCGAGTATTCGACCACGAATCGCCCGCGCTTTGTCGCCGGCTCCATCGGGCCGACGACGAAATCGATCTCGGTTACCGGCGGCGTCACCTTCGACGAGCTAATCAACGCCTTTCACGCGGAAGCCACCGGACTGGTCACGGGCGGCGCAGACATCTTGTTAGTCGAAACGCAGCTTGACACGCGCACCACGAAAGCCGCGCTCATCGGCATCTGGAAAGTGTTTGACGAGCTTGGCGTCCGCCTGCCGGTGATGGTATCGGGCACGATTGAAGTGATGGGAACTATGCTCGCGGGGCAGACCGCCGAAGCCTTAGCGGTGTCGCTGGCGCATGCCGACTTGCTATCGATTGGCTTGAATTGCGCGACTGGCCCTGAACTGATGACCGACCACGTTCGCAGCGTCGCGGCGATTGCGCAAACGCGCGTGTCGTGTGTGCCGAACGCCGGCTTGCCCGACCCCGAAACCGGCCAGTACCGCGAAACGCCCGAAACTTTTGCGGCGACCATCGAACGGTTCATCGATCACGGCTGGCTCAATCTGGTCGGCGGCTGTTGCGGCACGACTGCGGCGCACATCCGGGCGCTTGCGCAGATGGTCGAGGGCAAGCGCCCGCGCGCCTGGCAGCCGCATCATCGCACGCTCTTTTCAGGCATAGACTTTGTCGAAGCGAGCGACGACCAGCGCCCGCTCATCGTCGGCGAGCGCACCAATGAAGTCGGCTCGCGCAAATTCAAGCGGCTGATCACCGAAGAGAAATACGAAGAGGCCGCCGAGGTCGGGCGGCAGCAGGTCAAAGGCGGCGCGCAGATCATTGACGTCAATTTGCAGAATGCCGACCGCGACGAGCTATACGACATTGACCGCTTCTATGACCGCCTGAACCGCTTGATCAAAGTGCCGATCATGATCGATACGACCGACGCCGTGGCCATCGAGCGGGCGCTGACGTATTGCCAGGGCAAGTCGATCATCAACTCGATCAACCTCGAAGACGGGCTGGAGAAATTCGAGCGCGTTACGCCCTTGGCGCGCAAGTACGGCGCGGCGCTGATCGTCGGCTGCATTGACGAAGACAAGGAGCAGGCGCAGGCCGTCACCCGCGAGCGCAAGCTGGCGGTCGCTGAACGCTCTGTGAAGTTGCTCACCGAAGACTACGGCATCCGGCCCGAAGACATCATCATCGATCCGCTGGTCTTTCCATGCGCCACCGGCGATCAGAACTACGTCGGCAGCGCCGTCGAGACCATCGAAGCGGTGCGCCTCATCAAGGAAGCGATTCCGCACGTCAAGACCGTGCTGGGCATCAGCAATGTTTCGTTCGGGCTTCCAGACGCGGGCCGCGAAGTTTTGAACTCGGTCTTCCTCTATCACTGCACCAAGGCCGGGCTCGATCTGGCCATCGTCAATTCCGAGAAGCTCGAACGCTACGCCTCGATTCCCGAAGCGGAGCGCCGCCTGTCCGAAGACTTGTTATGGAATCGCGGCGGCGACCCGATTGCGGCGTTTGCGGCGCACTTCCGCTCGCAGACATCACGCACCAAGAAGGTGGCGAGCGATTTGCCCTTAGACGAGCGGCTGGCGAATTACATCATCGAAGGCACCAAAGAAGGGCTGATCGCCGATCTCGATTTGAAGCTCAAGCAGGCCGCGCCGCTCGACATCATCAACGGCCCATTGATGCGCGGCATGGAAGAGGTCGGGCGGCTGTTCAATAACAACGAGCTGATCGTCGCCGAAGTGCTGCAATCCGCCGAAGCGATGAAGGCCGCTGTGTCGCACCTTGAGCAGTTCATGGAGAAGCGCGCCGACTCGATCCGCGGGCGCATTGTGCTGGCGACCGTCAAGGGTGATGTGCATGACATCGGCAAGAACCTGGTTGACATCATCCTGTCGAACAACGGCTACGAGGTGATCAACCTCGGCATCAAGATTCCGTCAGAGATTTTGATTCAGGCGGCGCGCGAGCACCGGCCTGACGTGATCGGCCTGTCGGGCCTGCTGGTGAAATCGGCGCAGCAGATGGTCCTGACGGCGGAAGATTTGAAGAACGCGGGCGTGCAGGTGCCGCTGCTCGTCGGCGGCGCGGCGCTGTCGAATCGCTTCACGCGCACCAAGATCGCGCCGGCTTACAGCAACACGGTGGTCTATTGCAGCGACGCGATGAACGGACTGGACACGCTCAACCGCCTGATGAGCGCCGACGAGCGCCTGCGGCTCGAAGCCGAATTGATCGAGCAGGATTTTGGCGCGCGGCCCGCGCCCCCGCCGGTCATCTTTGACGAGAGCGAACAGCGCAGCTCGCGCGTGTCGCTCGACGTGCCAATTCCCGCGGTGCCCGACCTCGACCGCCACACCATCAAGGTCACGGACCTTGACGAGGTCTGGAGCTATATCAACCCGCAGATGCTTTACGGGCGGCATCTCGGCCTGCGCGGGCGCTTCACCGAATTGATCGCTGCCGGCGACCGCAAGGCCGTCGAGCTGGAAGAGAAGATCGAGCGCGTCAAAGAAGAGTGCCGGCGCGGCGCGATGCAGGTGCGCGTGCTGTGGCAATTCTTCGAGGCTGAAAGCGACGGCAATCGCCTGCACCTGTTTGCCGGGCGCGGCGCGAGCGAGCCTGTTGAGAGCTTCACCTTCCCACGGCAGCGCAAGCCCGACGGGCTGGCTTTGAGCGATTACGTGTTGCCGCCACGGCGCGACGGCGAGGGGCGTGTGGCTGAGCGCGATCACATCGCCATGTTTGTGACGACCGCCGGCGAAGGCATCCGCGAGCTGGCCGAAGCGGCGAAACAGCAGGGCGAATACCTGCGCTCTTATGCGTTGCAGGCGCTCGCGCTTGAGACCGCGGAAGCGGCGGCAGAATGGATTCACGCGCGGTTGCGGGCGCTGTGGGGCTTTGCCGACGCGGACGATCTATCGCGGCGGTCGCTGTTTCAAGCGCGCTATCGCGGCAAGCGCTATTCGTTCGGCTACCCGGCGTGCCCCGACCTTGAGCAGCAAGCCGGATTGTTCCGCCTGCTCCGGCCCGAAGAGATCGGCGTTCAGCTGACGGAAGGTTTCATGATGGAGCCGGAAGCCTCGGTGTCGGCGCTCGTCTTTCACCATCCCGATGCGGCTTACTTTTCGGTCGGCGCGTCAGAGATGGCCGAAGCGACGGCGGATTGATCCGCCGATGTCTGAAGATTGTCAAAGCCGCGCCGCCGAGTTAGATTCTTAATGACTCTCCTGAATTTTGATGGCCGGCGGTGAGCATGGACGACAAGCCCTCGGTTGCGAAACGCTACCTCATCTCCGCCGCCGCGTTGATCGCGGCGATCCTTTTGAGCCTCGCGCTGAAGCCGCTGATCCGCGAAACGCCCACGCTCTTTTTTCTTGCGGCGGTTGTCATCAGCGCCCGCTGGAGCGGCCTGCGCGCCGCCACCCTGACGATCCTGCTGTCGGTGCTGGCGCTCGATTACTTCTTCATCGAGCCGATCTACGCCATCGGCCTGGCCTGGGACGACCTGCCCATCGTCGCCGAGTTCGTGCTGGTCGCCTTGCTGGTCAGCTCGCTCAACGAGGCCAACCAGCGCGCCAAGTCGGCGCTGGCGCGGGCGAACGAGGAGCTTGAAAAGAAGGTCGCCGAGCGCACCAGCGAACTGCTGGTCGCCAACGAAAAGGAGCAGAAGGCGCGCGCCCAGGCCGAAGCCGCCAACCGCGAGAAGGACGTTTTTCTAGCGACCGTGTCGCACGAGCTGCGCACGCCGCTCAACGCCATTCTCGGCTGGTCGCACATCCTCGGCAAAGAGCTGAAAGATGCCGAGCAAGTGCAGGCCGTTAACGTCATCAACCGCAACGCCCAGGCGCAGGCCAAGCTGATTAATGACCTGCTCGACGCCGCTCGCATCATCAACGGCAAACTCCAACTCGATATGCGCCCGGTGAACCTGGCCTTGCTCGTGCAAGACGTCGTGACGGCCATGCGGCCAGCGGCAGAGGCCAAAGAGGTTCGCCTTGAGGTCGCGGACGGCGCTTCAGAGGACAACTGCCTGGCCGACCCTGACCGCATGCGACAAGTTCTCAACAACCTGCTTTCGAACGCGATCAAGTTTACGCCCGCGGGCGGCAGCGTCCGCGCCGCCTTCGCCCAGCAAGACGGCGAGGCGCAGATCACCATCAGCGACACCGGCAGAGGCATCGCGGCAGAGTTCCTCCCTTTCGTCTTCGAGCGCTTTCGCCAGCGCGATCAGGCCGACCGCCGTGCCGGCGGCCTCGGGTTGGGGCTGGCCATCGTCCGCCACCTGGTCCAACTTCACGGCGGCAACATCGAAGTCGCAAGCGACGGCGAAGACCGCGGCGCCACCTTTACAATCAAGCTGCCGATCCAGAAGGTCGCCAGCGCCGCTCCTTAAACTACGGTCAATGAAAATCGAGAAAGGGAATCCGTGATGAATCAAATCATCCGCTCGCTTATAGGGGCGGCCGTCGTCAGTGTTGTCTGCCTGTCGCCGGGGCTGGCGCAGAAGCGCGACGACAAGCCGCAGTCGAAAGAGGCGGCGCTACAACAACAGATTGACGAGCTGAAAGCCGGTCAGCAGCAAATCCTCAAAGAGCTGCAAGAGATCAAAAAAATTCTGCAATCGTTTCAGGAAGCGGCTGCGCCGCCGCCGCAGGAGATCATCATGCCGGTCGGCGGCGAGCCGTTTAAGGGCAACCCGACGGCGCGCGTCGCCGTCATCGAGTATTCGGATTATCAGTGCCCGTTCTGCGGCGAGTACGCGCGCGAAGTCTTCCCGCGCCTGGAAGGCGAATACATCAAGAGCGGCAAGGCGCGTTACTACTTCCGCGACCTGCCGCTCCAGATGCACCCGCAGGCGATGGCGGCGGCGATGGCCTCGCGCTGCGCCGGCGACCAGGGCAAGTTCTGGGAGATGCACGAGCGGCTGTTTGCCAATCAGAATGCCCTCGGCCCCGACGCCTTGAAACAACACGCTGCCGCGCTCGGGTTGGACGCGGCGCGCTTCGACGAGTGCATGGCGACGGACAAATACCGCAACCCGGTGCGGCGCAGCATCGCCTCTGCCGAACGCTTGCGCATTGATGGCACGCCGGCCTTCTTAATCGGCGTGATCGATTCGGGCGGCCAGGTCGTCAGGGTCTCGCAGGTGTTGCTTGGCGCGCAGACTTACGACGAGTTCAAGGCGGCGCTCGACAAGATGCTCGCCGCGCCGGGCAAACAGTAAGCCAGTTCCGCTCTACAAAAAGTCAAAGCCACCGGCAAGCGCTTGCCGGTGGCTTTTATGCTGGTCGCGGGGCGCTGTGGCGGGCCCCGCAATTTGTTCGCTACGCGGTTGCACACATCGTGATGGCCGGCTTAGTGCGACTTGGCGCAGAAGCCGCCCGAGGCGTTCACCCAGTTCTGCTGGATGAGATAGTTGCGCGAGCCGAGCGTCATGTTGTACTTCGAGCCGTTGCCCGCCGTAGACGTAGTGCCGAACGTCCAGGCGCACTTGTCGGCATTTTCCTCGCCGCTCGAATCATACCAGGCGTTGAGGTCGGGGTCGGTCACGGCTTCTTCAAGCTCGTGGGAGATGATCGAGGCCATGCCATCAGCTCCGGCATTGCCGTTCGGGCCGGTGCTTTGCGCCGCGCACGACGACAGGCAGCGCGCCGCGTTGCCGACGAAGGAATACTTGATGTCGCTGCCGCTGATCGACGCGGCTGTGTGCCAGCCGCAGTAGCGCGAGCAGAAGCCAGAGGTCGCCGTCACGTCCTGCGAGGTCAGCACGAAATAAATGCCGTTGGTGTCTTTCGGCAAGCGCCCGCTGGTAATGGCGTCGCTGACAACGCCGCGGATCGCCGTGTCAGACAACCGCGTGCCGCGCGAGTAATTGTCGGTCGTGCTGCCGGCATAGGTGACGGAATTGGTGATCGCCGTGCCGGCGCCATCCGTGTAGGTGGTGTTGATGTTGAAGTACGGCGAGCCGCCGATGCTGTTGGCCAGGTCGGTCAGGATGGTCACGGCGCTGTTGCCGCTCCAGTTGCCGTACCAGATGTAATAGACGTTCTTGGTGGTGCGCATCACCGGGCCGCCGTGAAACTGGATGCCGTTTTGCGGCACTGCCAGGGTCGAGAATTTGCCGCGGCTCCCGACCCGCCCATGGACGTTGCGATTTTCGTCCGTGCCGAGATTATCCAACGAGCGGTAAATGACCTTGGGCAGCTCGACGTTGTCTTGATCCTGGCCCGGCGCAACCTCCTCGGCGGGCGCTTTGTGACGCGCCGACTGCGTTTCCTGTGCAAAGGCGCTGCTGGACAAGCCAAAAATGGCAAGCAACGCCATGACGTAAGCGAGACGGAACACGATCTTCATCATTAGCTCCTTTAGACTTTGAATTTGGTTTGCGGTATACAAGCCTGCTTGCTTGTACTTGAGATTCCCACCAATTGTACAACCGGCTGCCTGCCGGGGCTCGCGTTCTTCCTGAGGGGAAGAATGCGGAGAGCCTGCCGGAGGCCCGCCTACAATAGCAGCGCCCATCGGGCTTGTCAATTGTTTGTTGGATTACTTTCGCTCGGCACGGCACACTCGGCCATTACTTCCTGAGCGCGGCGTTGACGGTGACTGTCGCGCCGGCCTTGACCGTGACTTCCTTCTGAAAATTCTTATAGCCGGGCTTGTTCAGGTTGACGGTGTATTTGCCCGGCGTCAGGTCGTTGATCGTTGCCGGCGTCGCGCCATAGGCTTGCGGCGTGCCGGCGCTGTCTTCGGTGGTCGGGATGATCGTGATGCCGGCGCTCGGCGGCGTCGAAGCGATTTCGAGGCTGCCGGTGCCGGGCTTCGATTTCGCCGCCGCGTTGGTGTTGGCTGCGTTCAGATTGGCGGTGTTGGTGTTGGCCGTGGGCCTCGCGGCGTTGGTGTTGCCGGGCGCGGCGTTCTGGTTCGAGGCCGGCGAGCAAGCGGCGAGAGCCGACAGGATGAGAGCGGCGAATACCAGCAGTGCGCGGCGTGTTACCGTCATGCGAATTCCCCCTGATGATAGAAGCTCAAGCGAAAGTTATTTCATCCGCATTGCCTGCGGCGCGCGCTCGGCGCAACAGGCCAGGATATAGCCGGCGATGTCGCTTGCGGCCAGCAGGTGACGGATGTAGGTGGGACGGCTCTGCTCGTCGTAACGCCCCTCGAATAACTCGTCGCACCAGTGCTCGATCTCATGTTGAAACGCCACGTCGGTCGAGCGGAAGCCGTCGTCCGTAAGCGGCGCCATCACCGGCAGCCGCACCAGCAGATCATAGGTGCTGGTCCAGGCGCGACAGTAGCCGAGCAGCGCTTCGGCCTGCTCGCCGGCGGTGCCATAGAGCCGCGCATAGTAGGCGAAGTTGTCCAGCACCGAGCGGTCGCAGATCAAGACTTCGGCGCGCGGGCGTTTTTCAATTTCGAGCTGTACCTGGCGGGCGATGATCCATTGATGCGCCTCGCGGCTCGCCTGATCGTTGAGCGCGAACGGACATTCGCGGGCGATTTCCGTAATCAGCTCGACGGTGCGGCCCCGTCGTTTGATGGCGCCGCCCAGCTCATACGCCACCGTCGTTTTGCCGACGCCGTGTGTGCCTACCAGTGCGACCTTGAACAAATCCCCTGACCTCCGTGAACGTTCTTGAGCGCGAAGATTCTAACAGCCGGCGGCGTAAAGATGAACCGCCAAGACGCCAAGGACGCCAAGAAAAGCTCTGTGTTCTCTTGGCGTCCTTGGCGTCTTGGCGGTTCAAGTCCGGCTTTACTTTCTGAAGACGATGCGGCCGTTCTTGATGACGACGCTGATGCGGCGCAGCTCTTTCACATCTTTCAGCGGGTCGCCATCAACAAGAATGAGATTGGCGCGCTTGCCCGCCTCAATCGTGCCGAAGTCGCTCTGTTTGCCGAGCCACGTTGCGCCGTTGACGGTTGCCGCTTTCAAGATTGCCAGGTTCGGCACACCGGCGGCGGCGTAGGCGTCAAGCTCATCAAAAAGGTTCTCGTTATCGGTGCCGGCCAGCAGCAGCACGCCCATCCGTTCGGCGCGGGCGACGAAGCGCGCCATGCGCCGGTAACTGTCTTTGACGATGGCGAACTGCTCGATGCCATAGCGGCGGCGGTCGGCTTCCGGGATGCGCTGGATGACCAGCGTCGGGTCGAAGCCGACGTGGTGCTGGAGCATCAGCTTGATGATCTCGCCGGTGGCCGGCCCGTCCGGGTCGATGTCGCTCCAGTTGGCTTGCATGCGGGCGATTAAGTTCTTGCTGGCATCGAGGCTTTCGTTGTCGCCCTGCGGCTGGCGCTCAAGCGGCAGCATATCGCGCCAGAGGCGAATGTGACTAAAGCCGCTGATGCCTGCATCCATCGCCTCGCGCCAGCCCGTGCGCACGCCGATGTGGCCGGTCACCGGCAGGCCCTCGCGCCGCGCCTCTTTGACGACGGCGCGCAGCACTTCGGGGTCGAGCATGAAGTAGACCTTGAGCGCGTCCACGCCCTGCGCTTTCAAGGCGCGGACGAGCGGCGCGGCAGCTTCGGGGCGCGTCAATTCAACATCAACATAAGGGTGATAGCCATCCAGCCCATCAATCAACGGCCCGCAGGTGTAGATGTCCGGCCCTTCGAGCAGGCCAAGCGCGATGGCTTCCTTGAAGTTCATGCTCATCGAGATGGCGACGCCCGGATCGCGTATCTCTGTGACGCCGCGCGCGACCAGCGAGCCACCGTCAAAGGCGCTCCAATAGTGATAGTGGTTGTCCATCAGGCCGGGCATCAGGGTCTTGCCCGCGGCGTCCAGCACCGGCACGCCCGCGGGCAAGCCGGCGGCCTCCTGGCCGGCGTGAACTTCGCTGATGCGCCCGTCGCGGATGACGACGGAGGCGCTCGGCAAAGCGCGGCCCGTGCCCGGATCGAGCAGGCGCGCATTGGTGATGACCAGATCGGCGCGGGCCTGTTGCGGCACAACGAAGCGCGCCGTAAAAGCGATGGGCGCGATGGCTCCCGACCCCAGGTTCAAGCGATAGAGCTTTCTCGCCGCGCACAGCACCGCCGTTTGACCGTCGGGCAGCAGCGTCATCTGCTTCTGATCGTAAGCGCTCGAATAGACGGCGCGGGCGGCGCTGCTGCCTGACGGCTGCACCATCACGCGGTCAACGCCGTTGTCTGTCTGAATGAAGGCCCACGATTTGCCGTCGCGGCTCCACGCGACGTCGTGCTCATGCACAGGCGTGCGCGTCAGCCGCGTCATCTGCATCGAATCGAGCTGGATGCGATAAAGGTCGCTGCCGCCATAATGGCCCGAATCGAGAAAGACCTCGCGGGCGTCGGGCGAGAGCGCGAACGACCACTCGTGCCAGTTCTCGCCGTGGGTTAATTGCTTGGCTTCGCCGCCGGGCGCGATGCGGAACAGGTGCGCGTCGTATTGCGAGCGCTCGACGATGAAGAAGACTTCGCCGCCTTTTGGATGGTAGGCGATCTGGCCGATCTCGGACTCCGAGTGATAAATGGCGGTCGAGTTGCCGGTAGTAAGATTCCTTACAATCAAATCGGTGCCGCTCGGCAACTGGTGAGCGTAGGCGACGAACTGCCCATCAGGCGACCAGGCGGGGTGAGTGTCCCAGCCGAAGCCTTCGCTGAGTTGTTGGGCGTCGCCGCCGCCGATGGGCAGCAGCCAGATTTTGCCGAGAATAGAAACCGCCAGTTGCGCGCCATCGGGCGACACCGCCGGGTCTTGCGCGCCGTGGTCAACCGCAACCGTGCGCCGCTGCGGCGCTTGACCCTCTGCCAGAGCGACATTCGCGGAAAGCGAACAGGTGAGCAGCAATACGGCAAGAAGCCATCTTCTCATCCGACCTTTCTCCTTAATTCTGGTTTATTCCGGCAGCGCCGCGATCAGCGCATCAATGTCGTCGCGGGTGTTGTAAAAGTGCGGCGACAGGCGCAGCCGCCCGACACGCGGCGCCGTGACGATGTGGCGCTCTAGCAGGTGGTGATACAACTGCGACGGCGCGTAGCGCGGGTGCGTGCAGCAGACGATGCCCGAAGTTTCGCCCGGACGCCGCGAGCTGACGACGTGGTAACCTTTGCCACTCAACTGCTCGGCCAGATAATCGTTCAAGCCGAGCAGGTGCGCTTCTATGGCAGCGGGGCCGACTTCTAAGAACAGATCAATGGCCGCGCCGATGCCATAGACGCCCGCCGTGTTCAGCGTGCCGCACTCGAAGCGCAACGCGCCTTCGCGGTAATCCAGGCGGTAATCGAGGTAATCTTCCCAGTGCTTCACCGATGTCCAGCCGACCACCGTAGGCTCGACCTGCTCCAGCACGCGCTCAGAGATATACATCACCGCGACGCCTTCGGGGCCGAGCAGATATTTGTGAGCGTCAGCCGCGAACGCATCTACGTGATCGCGCTCGATGTCGAGCCGCAAGCCGCCGAGTCCTTGAATCACGTCTATGAAAAAGAGCACGCCGCGCTCGCGGCAAAAGCGCCCGATACGTTGAATGTCGGCGCGTAAGCCGCTTGCAAACTGCACCCAGCTCATCGTCACGACGCGTGTGCGCTCGTCCACGAGCGCCAGCAACTCGTCCGTGTCAATGCGCCCGTCGCGCTCAGCGGCCTTCTTGATCGTGACGCCATGACGCTCGGCGATGCGCATCCACGGGTAGACGTTCGCGGGGAACTCGACGTTGTTAGTGACGATGTTGTCGCCGGCCCGCCACGCCAGCCCGTTGGCGACCGCCGAGATGGCGTCAGAGGTGTTGCGCATAAAAGCGATCTCTAACGGACGAGCGTTGACCAGCCGCGCCGCCGAGGCCCGCGCCTGCTCATACGCCTCCAACCAGCCGGCGTAATTCACCGAGCCATTCAGCGTCACGTCGTCAATCAGTTGATTCATTGCGTCGCGCACTCGCGTTGACAGGGGCGAGACGGCGGCGTGGTTCAGATAGACGTATTTTTCAGTTACCGGAAAGAGAGCGCGGATCGCGTCGTTCATTGTTGATTCAACCTGAGATCGAAGATCGCCCGCACTTCGCCGACGTGCAGGCCGCGCCGGTTTTCAATCACCGGGCGATGGTAAGTGGTTAACTGCATGGTTTCGGTCTCGTCAAGCACGCCGATCTGCCTGAGCGTTTCGACGACCGTAGGGCCGAGGCCGCGATACGAGCCGTCTTCCATCTTGAAGGCGAGGCCGAGCCCGCGCGGATATTTTTCCGACGGCAGGACGCTGACCGAATAGACGGCTTCGGCTCCGACCTTGGCCATCAGCTTGCCGCGCGCCGCCCGCATCAGGTCTGTGTCGAAGCGTCCCTCGGTGCCGCCGATCATTTCGGGATAGGCGACCATAGCGTTGACCAGGCGGCGCGCGGCGGCCGCCGTCTCAGGGTCAAGCGCGACCTGCGCCGCCCCGTCGCAACAGGCGTTGGCGAGTCGCGCGGCGGCGACCGCAAGCCCGCGCAAAGGCACGCCGAAGGTCGGCGCACTGCATCCGTCAATCGCCGTCGGCAAGGGCGCTTGCAGATCGCCGAGCCGCGCCAGTGCCTCGACGATGTCGAGCTGCACGGGATGTGTCGCCGCGACATAGTCTTCGGTTTCAAGGCCGCGATGCACGGCGGTCACCAGCATGCCTGCGTGCTTGCCCGAACAGTTGTTGTGCAGTTGATTGAAGGGCAGGCCGTCGCGCTCAAGCTGGCGGGCGGTCGCGGCGTGATACGGCGCGTGCGCGCCGCAGCGCAGGGCCGATTCGTCCAAGCCAACACGCGCCAGCATGTGCGCGGCGGTTTCGGTGTGAATCGCTTCGCCTTCGTGCGAGGCGCAGGCGACGGCCAGCTCGCGCGGCGACAACTGGTAATGATCCGCCGCGCCGCTCAGAATGATGGGCAACGCCTGAATGGGCTTGATGGTCGAGCGCGTCGAGGTGACGAGGTCGGCGTCGCCATAGCTGAAAACGAGATGGCCGTCGGGATCCGCGATGACGATGACGCCGCGATGCCACGATTCGACGATGGGGCCGCGCCGGACTTCGGCGAGCACGGGAAGCGGGTTGCTCATGGCCTGCCTTTCACGGTCGGTCTGCGAACTCTAAATTTACCGCACGCCCGGCCAACCATCAATCAGCCGCGCCCGGTGAGCCGCGCGCTTGAGTTGCGAGCCTGGACAAGCGGGCGCGCATTCTGTATAACTCGCACGTCAAGATTTCGCTCAGTCAAGCTTTTTCGCCTCTCACCCCAACTCAAAGGAGATCAAATCTATGTCAGCAGCTCAGGCGCAGCCCGCCAGCAAGCGCAACATTGTGGGTATCATCATCGCCATCGTCGCGCTCCTCTTACTCGCCGTCGCCTATATAACCGTATTGCGCGGGTATAGTCAGGAGGGCGCCAACCGCTCGTTTCACATCTCGGACAAACAGACCGCCGACAACGACTACATCAAGGTAGACATCAAGGTCATTGCCGTTGATCCGATCAAAGGCGACATGACGGTGCGCATGGCTTTCGACCCCGAAGGCGAGATGGCCAAAGATGAGCTGTCGCCGGCCCATGACCTGACGCTCTACCTCAACAGCGCCACCGGCAAGCAGGAGCACAAGTTTGAAAAGGGCAAGCGCATGAACCCGATGGACGTGACGATCTCGCTCGATGGCCAGGCGAGCGATTATCCGTTCGACGTACACGAGGCGGAATTGACGATGATTATGACGACGCCGGCAGCGCCCGAAGCCAAGCCGGAGCAGCCCAAAGCTGAGAGCGGCGATGAAGAACACCCCACGCCGAAGCCGCCGCAGAAAGCCAGCATCTATGACACCAACGAGCCGGTGCCGATGGCGGTCGAGTTCGAAGGCTCGATCCCCGGCCTCAAGCTCGAAGCCGAGAAAGACAAAGAGAGCGAGGTCGGCTACACCGGCATCGAGATGAAGATTTCGCGCTCTAAGACGGTGGTCTTCTTCTCGACCTTCGTGATGGTGTTGATGCTCTGCCTGATGGCAGTGGCGACGGTGATGATGCTGCGCTTCTGGCTCGGCGGGCGTAAGATCGAACTCGGCGCGATGAGCCTGTACGGGGCGATGCTCTTCGCCTTCCCGGCCATGCGCAACAGCCAGCCGGGCGTGCCGCCGCTCGGCACTTACAGCGATTACCTCTCCTTCTTCTGGGCCGAGGCGATGATCGCCATCCTGCTGGTGACGATCATTACGCTGTGGGTCGTGCGCCGCCCATCGTAAACAGTGACAAGTGACGAGTGACAAGTGACAAGAAGTGACGAGTGATGAGTAATGAGTGATGAGTGGGAAAGCGTTGCAGCAATAGCAACACGCTCTTGTCACTTGTCACTCGTCACTCGTCACTCCCCGCAGATGAGGTCGGCGATGGCGCGGTACTTCTTCTCGCTGAAGCCTTCGATGATGATGATCTCGGCGGGACGGCGAAATGGGCCATGATGCTCGCGGTATTCGATGATGCGGCGGCTCATCACTTCGCCGATGCCGGGCAGTTGCCTCAGCTCTTCGGCGCTGGCTCGATTCAGATTCACGCACGGTTGATGCGCGGTGGCGGTCGCGGCCAGATTGCGATTGTCGGCGGCGGGCGCATCCAGCTTTTCGGGCTTGCGGTTGCAAGCCGCCGGCAGAAGCGCCACGAGCGCCAGAGCCGGGATTGTCAGTCTTCTTCTCACAACGCCTCCAGCGATCAACAACCAGCTTCAGGCGCTAACCATAGCACGCCGTAGCAGGGCGCGACATGGCGGATTGTCTGCGCGCCGCGCGGCGCATACAATATTATAGTCGCCCGCGGCCTGAAGCCGCGGGCGACGGCCAGTTCTCATTCTCAAGGTCGTTCACGATGCCAGTCATTTTTCGCCGCAGCGCCCTTGCCCTGGTGATCGGCTTCAGCCTCTGTCTCGCCGTATGGCCTGCGCGCGCCTCGAAAGCCGATGAGCAGAAAGCCAAGCATGAGAAGTTCGGTTCCAGCCTCAAACGCTTGAAGTGGGATAAGGCGAAACAGGCTGCCGTCGAAAAGCCCGAAAAAGCAAACGGCAAGAAGCCGGCAGCCAAAGACGATGCCGAGACGCCGGTCAAGCTCAAGACTCTGCTTGTGACCTTTGATGTGCTGGTCACCGATGCCAATCACACACGCGTTATCGAAGGGCTCGGCAAAGATGACTTCGTCGTCAGCGAAGACGACCAGCCGCAATTGGTCGCGACCTTGGCGCGCGGCGATGATGTGGATATGCCGCGCTCGATCATCTTGCTGATCGATTGGAGCGGCAGCCAGCGCCCGTTTATCGAAACCAGCATCCGCGCCGCCCAGGTGCTGATCAATCAATTGAATGCCGCCGACGAGATGGCCATCATCACCGATGACGTAGACCTGGTGTGTGACTTTACCCATGACAAAGCGAAGCTCGCGGCGGCGCTCGACAAAGTCGAGAAGCGCGCGAGTGACCCCAACCGCCACAGTCATAGCTGGCAATTCACGGCGCTGTTTGCGGCGCTCCGCGAGTTGATTAGTGACGAGCAGCGCCGGCCCATCATCATCTTTCAAACCGACGGCGATCAGGCGGTGTCGTTCAGAGATCAGCCGGATGCCGAGCGCTTTGCCTTCTTCAGCAATGGCCTGGCTTCCGAAGATTATGGCCTCGGCGACATCTTTGACGCGGCTAAGAAATCGCGCGCCACGATCTATTCCGTCATGACCAATGCGCGCCTGGTCGGCCTGCCGCCCTCGCAGCTGTATCAGCGCGGCGGCGAGCTGTTGCAGAAGTGGTGGCACGCGTCCATCGATCCTGACAATCCGCGCGACGCTTACAAGATCAAACTCTACACGGATATGTTTGTCGAAGGGCAAAAGGCGGCGGGGCGCGTGGCAATGATGACCGGCGGCTGGATGGCGTACCTGGAAAGGCCCGAACAGGCCGAAGGCATCTACGCCACGATTCTCAAAGACATCAACCAACGATACGTCATCGGTTATTACCCGACGAACGCGGCGCGCGACGGCAAGCCGCGCCATGTCAAGATCAGCGTGCGCAACCACCCGGAATACTACGTCCACGGGCGCAACCAATACTTCGCGCCCGACGAGCCGTAGGTAGGAAATGATGAATGATAAACTGCCGGAGCTTGCGCCCGTTGCGGTTCAGCAGCTTTCGGTAATTCATCATTCATCATTTCTCATTCGTCATTTTCCTTAAATCCCGTAAAGCTCAAGGCGGAATTCGTCATTCAACAGCGACAGGCGCGGTTCGCGGCGGGTGAAGGCAAAATGCTCGCGGCGCAGCAATGGGATGCCGCGTCGCGCCGACTCGATGCCGTATTCGGGACTGGTGAAGACGCGATGCAGGCGCGGGTTCAAGCGCAAGGTTGCGCCATACTCGACCGACTTCTTCGTTGTGCCATTCGTGCGGCAGGCGTTGATCATCTCCATGCGGTCGTCGAAGATCAACACCCGCGACGGCGCGGCGACCATCGCGTAGTCACGATGCACCAGCAGATTCGTCAGCCCTTCCAGCACCGCATCGCGCAGGTAGTTGGCGCGGGCGCGTACCGGCGCTGCTTCATCCCCGGGCGCGGCGGTTTGCGCCGAGCGCGGCGGGCGCGCATCCCAGAGGTCTACATAGCGCCGAATGAACTGCGCGGCGCGGTCAAACAGCGAGGTGATGTTGCCGACGAATTCGACCTGCTCGATGATCGGCGCGGTCAGCGCCGTGCCCGAATAACGCATCAGCGTCAGGCGGCTCTGCGGCAGCACGCGCTCGACCGCTGCGCTGCGACCGAAGAGTAAAAAGCCGGCCATCGTCGGCGTCACCGCGGCGCCGTAATCGGCCGCCAGTCTGAGGTCACGCATGGCCGCGGCGGTCGGGTAGCCGGCAGGCTCGCGAAAAGTTTCGCCTTCGAGATCGCGGACGTAGCTCCAGACCAGCGCCTCGTCAATGTCTTCGATAGACGTACTGGTCATTGGCATGTCTTCGAGCGCGGCGACGCGCGAGCGCGCGAACAGCGCGGCGATCTCTGTGCCGTCGGCTTCGCGCTTGGTCGAGCCAATGCGGATGTAGTAGCGATGATCGATTGTTTGATAAGGCGCGCGGCGATCATCCACTTGCAGCACGACGATGCGCGCGCCGTTGTCAAAGGCGACTTTATCCAGGCGCGGCAGGATGGCCGGCTTGATCTGGTTGCGGCAGATATCGATCAGCTCGTCTTCGACCTGTTCGGGATCGTCCAGACCTTCGACGCGCCGCTGGTCGTTGACGCCGAAAAGAATCGCGCCGCCGCCGGCATTCGCCATCGCCACGATCTCCGCGGCGATCTTGTCGGCGTTGACCAGACGGATTTTGAATTCGAGGTGAGTGTCTTCGCCGCCGCGGACGAGATTGAGCAAGTCCGTGCGGTCGAGGGTGCGTGTGTAGCGGCCTGTCAGCTTTTGCTCGAACAGCGACCGCTCGGTGTCTGGGATGCGCCTCGTCGGGCGGAACTTTTTGCCCCGTGCCATGATCGCCTCTTAGTCGGCAAAATCATAGCACACCGCCGGCGGTCAGGCGACGGATCACCGCGTCGCTTCTCGCCAAAGTTGCGGATAATCCGTAAAGCCGCCATCTATGCCGTAACCGAGATAGCGCCGGATGTCGGTGATGATGTTGTCGCGCACCGATGCGCCGTTGGCCTGTTTTTCGTCGAGCGGGCGGCGCACGACCGGCAGCGTCTGGCCGCGAAAAGTGTATGGGTGAATGACCAGGCCGGCGGCATGCAGCGTCGCTACGTCGGCGGCGTCTTTGAGCATGGACTTGTTCGGCCCCGCGCCTTGCGCATAGCGGGCAATCTCTTGCGCCAGTTGAGCGGTGATCCTGGCCGAATCATCCTTGCGCCCGGCGTCTTCCATCGGCAGCAACTGCACACGCCGGTAGCGCGGCGCGAGTTGCTGCATGCTGAGCAGCGCTTCTTTGAAGAATGACTGGATGAAGATGCGCTCCGGCGCGCGCTCGAAGCCGCGCGCTTTCAGCATCGTCACGAGCTGTGCGGCCATGTCAAACCCCAGCCGCTTGTAAAACGGATAATGCTTCAGTTCGATGTAAAGGCCGGCGCGCGGGCCGACAAAGGCAATCGTCTCTTCCAGCGTCGGCACGCGCTGGCCGGCGTATTCCGGTCGCGCCGCAAACGGGTTGGCGCGGTTGAACCACGAGCCGGCGTCGAGCCGCTTGATTTCAGCGAGCGTAAAGTCAAACACAAAATAGCCGCGGTGCGGCTTGCCGGTTTCTTCGGGGTCGCGCACGGTGGCGCGGTCAGCAAAGACCTCGGCGACGTTCGTCGTGCGGCTCATCTCCGGGTCGTGCATGCAGATCAGCGCCCCGTCTTTGGTGATTTGCAAATCCTGCTCGACGAAATCGGCTCCTTGCTGGATAGCGATTTCGTAGGCCGCCAGCGTATGCTCCGGCGCGTAACCGGACGCGCCGCGGTGGGCGACGAGCAGCGGCTTGCGCGCCGGTTGATCTGCGCGGCCTGCCAAAGTCGCCGGAACCGTAAGCAGGAGCAGAAGCGAAAGCGTCAGCCAGCGCCAGACAGATTGCGGGCGGGCGTGTAAGGGCAGAGATGATCCAGGCATGAGCATTCCTTTCGCTGCGGGGTGACGGTGCCGTGTGAAGATTAAACCGCAACCGCGCGCTGTTTCAACTCAGGGCCGCTTCAACGGCGGCGAAACCGTCGTGCTATAATGCCGGCTATCACATAAAAAAACGATGACGGCAAACGACGTTCGCATGAAACTCAGAAGCCTCGGCAGCCCGGAGCGCGCCGAGATGTCGAAGCGTTACTTCAAGACAGGCCCCGGGCAGTACGGCGAAGGCGACATCTTTTACGGCAGCAGCGCGGCAGAGCTGCGCGGGCTGGCGAAGCAGTATCAGGCGCTTGCCGAAGCCCAACTCCTTAAGCTCTTGCGCTCGCCATTTCACGAAGAGCGCGCCGTCGCTTTGCTCATCCTGGTGCGCCGCTTCGCCAAAGCCGACGCGGCTGAGCGCAAGCACATCTACGACCTTTATCTGGCGCACACCGCTTTCATCAACAACTGGGACCTTGTGGACGTATCCGCGCCGCACGTCGTCGGCGCCTATCTGTTCGACAAAAGCCGCAAGCCGCTTTACAGGCTCGCCCGCTCGCGGAGCCTGTGGGAGCGGCGCATCAGCATCGTCGCGACGGCTTACTTCATCCGACAACATGATTTCGGCGACACGCTGGCCATTGCTGAACGTTTGCTCACGGACAAAGAAGACTTGATGCACAAAGCCGTGGGCTGGATGCTGCGTGAAGTCGGCAAACGCGATGGCGACGCGGCGCGCAGGTTTCTCGTCGCCCATTACCCGCGCCTGCCGCGTACCACGCTGCGCTATGCCATCGAGCGTTTTCCCGAAGCCGAGCGGCAGGCGTACCTGAAAGGCTCGATCTGACACCCAAGGAGATTTGGCTATGAATCATTCGACTCGTTTGCTGGCGCTCGTCCTCGCCCTCGTCGTCATAACCGCGGCGGGCTGCAATGCGCCGGGGACTCGAAACGGCGCCGGCGCAAACAGCAATGCCGGCAACGCCAACAACTCGGCATCAGCCAATGCCGCAGCCGGCGGCACGGCTCCGACGGCGAGCGACCCGCAGGCGCTCGATGGGCTGACGCAAGCCATCAGCGCACAATTGAATGCCCGGTCGTTCCGCGCCCGATTGGATTCGACCTTCAATAATCAAGAGGTGGCGCGTACCATCGAATACGTCGCGCCCGACCGCTTTCGCATGGCGGGCGATAAAGAAGAGACGATCATCATCGGCAATAAGGCGTGGTCGCGACAGAATGCCGGTGCCTGGCAAGAGCTGCCCATTGACGCCAGCCGCATGATCGCCGCGGTGCGTGACCCGAAGATCATCGAAGAGATTCGCCGCAGCGCCGAAGTCAAGCTCGTCGGCCCGGACACGCTCGACGCCAAGCCGATGACGGTCTATCAATACACCCTGCGCAATATGATGGGCACGAACATGACCAGCCGCTCGAAAGCTTGGGTCGCGGTCGCCGACAACTTGCCGCACCGCATCGAAACCGAAGCCGATGTCAACGGTCAGACCTCGAAGGCGACGATCACCTATTTCGACTACAACGCCGACATCAAGATTGACCCGCCGAAATAAACCGACAGGGCGACACGGCGAAGAGAGACGCGGTGACGCGGCGACGCGGTGACGCGGGGAAAGAGAAGCGTTGCGTCACGATCTCTTTCCCTCGCCGCGTCGCCGCGTCACCGCGTCACCGCGTCTCCCTTCCTTCATCCGGTGACGGAATGAAAAGGCAAATTGATGAAATGCATCAGTCAATTTGCGTCATGCCTCTGCGCTTGCTCCCGCGAGACTCGGTCACAGCAATTCTGCCGTAGACGGGGCATCAGCTTAAACGATAATGAATGCAACGGGTAAGCGGCACTGCCGGGGCGCCCTCAAAACCTCTCGGAGGGCGGCTGTGCGTGGCATAGCAATTGACTTGTGGGAGGACAGAACAAAGATCAGGCTGCCATTCGGTCTTTGTCAAATGCAGGCACGAGTCGAATTTCAAGCGCATAGGAGAAGGCGATGGAAAGCACGAATACTCCCAAACAAGCAGTACCAATCTCAACGGCCATCTTGCTGGTGATCTGCGTGGATGCGTTTGTCGTCGTCGCGGCGTCCGTGCTGGATCGCGCCAGTCAGTTCAACCAATCCGGGCTATTCCTTCTGGGGGCGATCCTGGTGACGGCTTTTCTGGCCAGCCGGCGACAGTTAGGTAATCAGATGGCGCTCGCCTTGAATGACCTGACGGCAATTGGCGCGGCGGTGATGATCGCGCCGGCGGCGGCCGTGCTGGCGGTGGCCACGAATCATCTACTGTTTTGCGGAAGCAAGAAAGAAGGGAAGGCCGGGAAGGCGTGGATTCTCTACGGCATCGGCGGCAGCATCGTCGCGATGAATGTCGCTTCGCACGCGACGGCGAGCCTCTTCGCATCATTCGGGATGGCGCAGGAAGAATTGACCGGGGCGGCAGCGATTGCCGCGATGGCGGTTTGCGCGGTCGGCTACTTTAGCCTCTCGACCTTGCTGTTCGCCGTCTACGAAGCCTTCTCGCTCGACAAATCGATACTGGCGGCGCTCAAGGGCTATGTGTTGTGGAACACAATGCACTTGCTCTTTACGATGCCGGCCTCGCTGCCTGTCTATCTGATGCGGCAGTGGAATTATGATGCGAGCCGCCACCCGCATAAGTCGAGGATCGGCGAAGTGCTGGTGTCGCGCGGGCTGATCACTCAGGCCAACCTGCAAGCCGCTCTCGATATGCAGAGCCAGATGGCCGACCGCGCGAAGCGGCTCGGTGAAATCCTGGTCGAGATGGGCGTCGTCGAAGAACGCCAGGTGCTCGTCGCGCTGGCCGAAAGCAACTCGATGGCACCGGCTTTCCGTTAATCTTCACCATTCTCAAGCCTGCACTCCGGCAATGCAGGATTGCCGGGCGCGCTCCACGCTTTCGCCAACTCCTTCTAATGCGGCGGCCTCGTAGCAACGGGGCCGCCGCTGCTTCTTTGGCTCCGACCATCACCCTTAAAGCCGACGCTCAGCCTTCCGTCACGAAAGCCATCCAACTTGAAACGCCCGTAAGCGAGTTGCTAAGATGGTCAGTCGCTCGCTATGACATAAAGTGGACAATGGCGGCGGGCATCAGGGTTTGAAAGGGAGCGCAATGTCGGAATTCATCACGGCGGCAAAGACTTCGGAGCTTGCACCGGGGCAGGGAATGGTTGTCGAAGTCGCGGGCCGCGCCATCGCCTTGTTCAATTGCGGGGGCCAGTACTTCGCGCTCGACAACGTCTGCCCGCATCGCGGCGGGCCGGTTGGCGAAGGCTACGTCGACTGCATCAACGGCACCGTGCAGTGCCCGTGGCACGGCTGGACGTTTGCCCTGGCGAGCGGCGTTTCGCCGGTCAATGTGCTGGCCAAAGTCGAAGCCTTCGACGTTCAGGTTGAAGGCGACGAGATCAAGGTTTCGCTGGAGTAGACGACGCACTAGCCGCAAGCCGGCCTTGCGTCAAGGAGGCATTCACCCCATTGAGCGCAAACGACACGTTTGACCTGATCATCATTGGCTCGGGGCCGGGCGGTTATGTGGCTGCCGTCCGCGCCGGACAACTGGGATTGCGCACGGCGATCATCGAAAAGGACAAGAATCTCGGCGGCACCTGTTTGCTGCGCGGCTGCATCCCGACGAAAGCCTTGCTGCACACCGCCGATGTCTACGACGAGTTCAAACACGCCAAGAGCATCGGCGTCACCGTCGGCGATGTGAGGCTCGACTTCGAGCAGGCGCAGAAGAACAAGGGCAAGATCGTTTTGAAGGGCGCCAAGGGCGTCGAGTTCTTGATGAAGAAGAACAAGGTGCGGATCATCAAGGGCACGGCGCACATCGACAAGCCGGGCCAGATCACCGTCACTGACGCCGGCGGCGCGACTCAGACCGTGCAGACCAAAAACACGATCATCGCGACGGGGTCGGTGCCGCGCTCGCTGCCGAACCTGCCCATAGACGGCACACATATCATCACCAGCGACGAGCTGCTTGAATTGAAAGAGGTGCCGAAATCCTTTGTTGTTCTGGGCGCGGGCGCGGTCGGCGTCGAGTTCGCTTCGATGTTCGCGCGCTTCGGCTCGGACACGACGATCATCGAATTGCTGCCGCGGTTGCTGCCCATCGAAGACGAAGAGATCAGCGCCGAGCTGGCCAAAGCGTTTAAGAAGCAAGGCATCAAGGTCTTCACCGGCACCAACTTTCAATCGGCGGCGGTCGAAAACAATCAGGTGAAAATCGTCGCCAAGCGCGGCGACGAGCCGCACGAATTCACCGCCGACAAGTTGCTGGTCGCCATCGGGCGGCGCGCTTACACGGACGGCCTCGGGCTCGAAAACACCCGCGTCGAGCTGGAGCGCGGCTACATCAAAGTCGACGCTCACATGCGCACGGCAGAGCCGAACGTCTATGCCATCGGCGATGTCATCCCGACGCCGTGGCTGGCGCACGTCGCTTCGGCTGAAGGCATCCTCGCCGTCGAGACGATTGCCGGCAAAGAGGCCCGCCCGCTCAATTACGACCACGTGCCGAGCTGCACTTATTGCAGCCCCGAAGTCGCCAGCGTCGGGCTGACCGAAGCCAAAGCGCGCGAGCGCGGCTATGACGTGCAGGTCGGCAAGTTCGCGATCCCTGTGCTGGCCAAAGCGCAGATCGTCGGCGCGACCGAAGGCATGGTAAAAGTCGTCAGCGACAAAAAGTATGACGAAGTGCTGGGCCTGCACATCATCGGCCCGAGTGCCACAGAGATGATCGTCGAAGGCGGCGCGGCGTTGCAGATGGAAGCCACGGTCGCCGAGATGATTCACATGATCCATGCGCACCCGACCGTTTCTGAGAGCATCCACGAAGCCTTTGAAGACGCGCATGGCATGGTCATTCACGGAGCGTAGGAGCCAGGAGTCAGAAGTCAGGAGACAGAATGAATAAGCAAGTCGGCTATCGCCTCCACATTAATTCTGACTCAAGACTTCTGACTCTGGCTCCCTCTTCCATTCTGACTTCTGACTTCTGACTCCTGACTTCTTTATGGAGAAGACTCAACAACTCGACCTGCTCTACTTCATGCGGCTGACGCGGTCGCTGGAAGACCGGCTCGACAACCTGCTCAAGCAGGGCAAGATCGTCGGCGGATTATTTCGCAGCCTCGGCCAGGAAGCGACGGCGGTGGGCTCGGCTTACGCGCTCGATAAAAGCCACGGCGATATACTCTCGCCGCTGACCCGCGACCTCGGCGCGATGATGGTGATGGGCGCCCAGCCGCGCGAAGTCTTCTCGTCATACCTGTGGCGGCGCACGTCGCTCAATCACGGGCGCGATCAAAACATTCACATCACCGACATGGCGCGCGGCTTTATCGGCACCGTCAGTCCGCTCGGCACGCTGGTTTCGGTGATGAATGGCGTCGTGCTGGCGGCGCGCATGCGGAAGAAGAAGACGGTCGGCATGGTTTACATCGGCGACGGCGGCACCAGCACCGGCGCGTTTCACGAGGCCGCGAACTTCGCGGCGGTGCAGAACCTGCCGCTGGTAATCGTCGGCGAGCACAATGGCTTTGCGTATTCGACGCCGACTAGCCGTCAGATGCGCGTCTTGAATATCGCCGACCGCGCCAAGGCGTATGGCATGCCGACCGAAATCGTTGATGGCAACGACGTGCTGGCGGTGTACGGGGCGGCGCGGCGAGCGGTCGAGCGAGCGCGCTCGGGCGGCGGGCCGACGCTCGTCGAAGCCAAGACGTTTCGCCTGCGCGGCCACGCGGCGCACGACAATCAATCGTACGTCGCGAAAGAGTTGCTTGAGCAATGGCAGCGGCGCGACCCCATCGGCAACTTTGAAAAGCAGTTGCTGAAGAATAAAGTCGCCACCGCCGAAGAGATCGAAGCCGTCAACCGGCGCGTCAATGCGTTATTGGAAGAAGACCTCGCGTGGACCGAGAGTCAGCCGCCGCCTGAGCCGGAAGAGGCGCTCGGCGGCGTCTATGCCGACGACCATAAGCCCAGCGCCATCGGCGCCGGCTCGTAGCGTTGGCGATAAAAGTCAGGCCGCCTTGAAAGGAGATTCGCGATGCCGAAATATGTTATTGAGCGAGAGATCCCCGATGCCGGAAAGCTATCCGCCGAGCAGTTGCAGGCGATTTCGCAGAAGTCGTGCGGCGTCTTGAACGAGCTGGGGCCATCCATTCAGTGGGTTCAGAGCTACGTCACCGACGACAAGATTTATTGCGTCTACATCGCGCCGAATGAAGCGCTGGTTCGCGAGCACGCCGAGCAAGGCGGCTTCCCGGCGAACCGCATCTCGGAAGTCAAGCAGGTGATCGATCCGACGACAGCGGAAGCCTAGAGCGGATTTCAATGGGGTGTAGCGCAATCTGTTAGACTGCGCGAGCCACAGCGCAAGCTAACAGATTGCGCTACATGGCAATCGCAATCGAAAACTGCTCTGGTGATGCGCTTACCGCCGCAGAGGAAAGAGGGAGGGGCATGAGGTTGAGAACGATTGGCGCCATCGTCACGCTGCTATTGTGCGTATCGGCGGCCTCGGCGCAGCAAGCTGAACTGGGGCTGACGGTCGGTGCTTTGAAGACCGGCGGCGGCAACCTGGCAACCAGCAGCAGCGATCCGACGGCGCACAGCGGCAACAGCTTTGCGCTACAAGCCGACCTGTCGGCGCGCTTCTTCACGGTCGGGCTGGCGTCGCTTTATTTCGACTTCCCGGTGGCGGTGACGCCGAAGACCAACATCATCACCTCGAACGCGCTGTCAGTGCGCAGCTACTCGTCGCTCTATTTCACGCCGGGCGTCAAGCTGAAGCTCTTGCCCCTGGCCCGGATTTCGCCTTACGTGGTCGGCGGCATCGGCCTGGCGCGGCTCAGCCCGAGCGACACCCTTGTCAATGGCCAGCCGGTCACAAGCGACACCAAGGTCAACGTCGCGTACAGCTTTGGCGGCGGCGTTGACGTGAAGTGGGCGCCGCACATCAGCCTGCGTGGCGAGATCCGCGATTACAACACCGTCACACCGGCCTTCACCCTGACGCTGTTTGAAAAGCGTCAAAACAATGCCTTGATCAGCGGCGGCGTCGTGCTGCGATTTTGAAACCGACAACAAGCAAACTATGGCTGCAATCACCTTACTCGAAGCGATACGCCAGGGGCTGTGGGAAGAGATGGAGCGCGACGAGCGCGTCTTCATCCTCGGCGAAGACATCGGCATTTATGGCGGCGCCTTTAAGATGACCGACGGCTTTCTCGAAAAGTTCGGCGAAGAGCGCGTCATCGATACGCCCATCTCTGAGAGCGCGATTGTCGGCGCGGCCTGCGGCGCGGCGATGATGGGGCTGCGCCCCGTGGCCGAGATGCAGTTCATCGATTTCATCTCGTGCGCTTTCGACATGATTACCAACTACGCCGCCAAGAGTCGCTATCGCCAGGACATCGGCTTGCCGATGGTGGTGCGCGGCCCGTGCGGCGGCGGCGTTCACGGCGGGCCGTTCCATTCGCAGAACGTCGAAGCGTTCTTCCTCAACACGCCCGGCCTCAAGATGGTCGAGCCGTCAACGCCCTATGATGCCAAGGGCTTGATCAAAGCCGCTATTCGCGACGAAGACCCGGTGTTGTTCTTCGAGCATAAGCTGTTGTACCGCAATCCGAAGATCAAGCAGGAAGTGCCGGCGGAAGATTACATCGTCCCCATCGGCCAGGCTGCGGTGCGGAGAACCGGCAGCACCATGACAATCATCACCTATGGGGCGATGGTCTACACGGCGCTCGAAGCCGCCGAGAAGCTCGAAGCTGAAGGCATTGACGCGGAGGTGATTGACCTGCGCACCCTGCTGCCGATTGACCGCGAGACGATTCTCGAATCGGTCAAGAAGACGAGCAAAGCGATCATTCTTCATGAGGCGACGCGCACCGGCGGCATGGCCGGCGAGCTGACGGCCATCATCAATGAAGGCGCGTTCGAATACCTCGACGGGCCGGTGGTGCGTGTCACGGCCATTGACACGCCGGTGCCTTACGCGCCGCCGCTCGAAGAATTTTTCCTGCCGCAAGTCGCCGACGTGCTGAAAGCCGCGCGCGCGCTGGCAGCTTATTGAGTGACAAGTGACGAGTGACAAGTGACAAGAAGGCTACGCATGCCAAAGCTTGCCAGGAATAGGAGCGACAACGTCTTGTCACTTGTCACTCGTCTACTTGTCACTATCTGAGGAGAGCTATGGCTGAAGAAGTGAAGATGCCGCAGATGGGCGAATCTATCGCGGAAGGAACGATTGTCAAATGGCTCAAGCAGGTCGGCGAGACGGTCAAACGCGACGAGCCGTTGTTTGAGATTTCGACCGACAAGGTGGATGCCGAGATTCCCGCGCCGGCCTCGGGCGTGCTGTCCGAGATCAAGGTGAACGAAGGCGAAACGGTCGCGGTCAATACGGTCGTCGCGGTCATCAACGGCGCAGGCGCGCAGCCCGCTGCCGTGCCGAAGCAGGACGTCGCGCCCGCCGCGCCTGCGCCCGCTGTGCCTGCGCCCGCCGCGCCACCTGCGCCGGCTGAGCAAGCGACTGCGCCCGCCGCTGAAGCGCCGAGCGAAGCCGCTGCCGCGCCGCCCGCCGATGAGCAGCAGAAGGCGGCGGCGACCGACACGTCAGCGCCGGCTGCCGCGCCACAGTCCGAAGAAGAATTGCGCCGCCTGCGCTCGTCACCGGTCGTCCGCAAGATCGCTCAAGAGCAAGGCGTTGACATCTCGCAGATTCAAGGCACGGGGATCAGCGGACGCGTCACCAAGAACGACATTCTCAGCTACATCGAAAACCGCGGCGCGACGCCCGCAACGCCACAAGTGACGCAAGCACCTGCCCCGTCATCAGCGGCGGCTGCGCCACAGGCGGCACCGCCGCAAGCGCCGCGCCCGCCGCAGCCGCTCAGCCCGCCTGCGGCTGCGACTACGGAAGTCGGCCCGCCGCCTTACAGCGAAGGCGACCGCGTGCAGATCGAGCCGATGTCGATCATGCGCCGCAAGATCGCCGAGCGCATGATCGAAAGCCACCGCGTCTCGGCGCACGTCTATTCGGTCATCGAAGTGGATTACACAGAGACCGCCCGCCTGCGCGACCGCCTGAAGGGCGAATATCTTGAACGCGACGGCGTCAAGCTGACCTTCCTGCCGTTCATCATCAAAGCGGTCATCGAAGGCATCAAGAAGTGGCCGATCATCAACTCGTCGGTGTGGGGCGACCAGGTCGTCTACAAGCAGGACATCAACGTCGGCGTGGCGGTGGCGCTCGACTGGGGATTGATCGTGCCGGTGATCCGCAACGCCGACGAGAAATCCTTGCTCGGGTTGGCGCGCGCGGTCAACGATCTCGGCGACCGCGCCCGCAACAAGAAGCTCAAGCCCGACGAAGTGCAGGGCGGCACCTTCACGATTACCAATCCCGGCGTCTTTGGCGGCCTGATGGGATTGCCGATCATCAACCAGCCGCAGGTGGCCATTCTCGGCGTCGGCGGCATCAAGAAGCGGCCCGTCGTCATTAACGACGCCATCGCCATTCGCCAGACCGGGTTGCTGACGATGAGCTACGACCATCGCATCATTGACGGCGCGGTGGCGGAACAGTTCCTCGCCATCCTGCGCGACGTGATCGAAGCGGGCGAGTACACCTCTTAGCCCGCGAAGGCGAAGCGCAAGCCTGATGATAAAATCGAGCGGCGGTCGGTGTACGAAGCACCGACCGCCGCTCGATTTTGGCGTTCCTAGAATAGTGGCTTGCGTGACCCGGCGGGCCGATGCTGGCGATCAAGGCCGCGTCAGGTTGACGGCGACGATCTGCGGCGCAGCGCCCCGCATTGCGGTCATCACTTCTTCTTCAAGGCGCGACTTCGGCAGCGTCAGCGCCTCGCGGTCATTGCTCAACCGCACCTGCGCGAGGAAGTATTGCTCGCCGTAGCGGTGGAAGATCAACTGCGGCGTGTCGGGCGCGGCGCCGCGGATCGTCCGCTGGGTGACGAAGTAGATGCCCGCCGTCTGCCCTTCGCGGCTGATTTGCAGTGCCCAGGCGCCGCCCATCCGCTTGACCTTGACTTCATACTGATCGGCAGGCAGCGCCTGCTTGTTGACGTTGAACTCGAACGGCACCTGCGCCCTCATAGAGGTTTCGGTCTGGGCCTGGGCGCTGACGCCGATCAACATCGCGAAGAAACTCAACAGCGTAATGGTTTTGAAAATAGTCTTCATCATCGCCTCCTTTTCTGTTCGAGGGCGGGCCGCGCGGCGCGGGATAAGCTTTGCCGTGCCGTTTTGATTCCGGCCTTCCCTGTACATTGATTAAGGCGCGAGGGGCGGCGAAAAACTTGAACGCCCTTGAAATTTTTTTCGCCGGTCGGAGATTTTTTGCGACGCTGCTATAATGGGCGCGCTGAGGATTACGCCGGTCACGCGAGGGTTGGAATGGCCGAGCCGAACGGAGCGATCACCGAAATCCTGCTGGCCTGGGGCGACGGCGACGAGTCGGCGCTCGAACGGCTGATGCCCATCGTCTACGCCGAGCTGCGCCGCCTGGCGCACCGCTACATGAACCGTGAGCGCGAGGGCCACACGTTGCAGACGACGGCGCTGGTCAACGAAGCTTTTCTCAAGCTGATCGATTCGAGCCGCGTGCGCTGGCAGAACCGCGCTCACTTCTTCGCCGTGTCGGCGCAGTTGATGCGCCGCATCCTTGTAGATTTCGCGCGCTCGCGCCATTACCAGAAGCGCGGCGGCGCGGCGCAACGCGTGTCGTTCGACGCCGCGCTTCTGGTCGGCGCGGCGCGCGGCGGCGACCTGATCGCGCTCGACGACGCGCTCACGGCACTGGCCGAGATAGACAAGCGCAAGAGCAAAGTCGTCGAGCTGCGCTTCTTCGGCGGCCTCAGCGTCGAAGAGACCGCCGAGGCGCTGAAGGTTTCGCCCGACACCGTCATGCGCGACTGGCGGCTGGCGAAAGCATGGCTGCTCAGGGAGTTGAGCAATGAGTGAGCGGGTTGCGCCGGAACGCTGGCAGCAGATCGAGGCGCTTTATCATGCGGCGCTGGAGCGTCCGCCGGCGAAGCGCCGCGCCTGGCTCGCGGCGCATTGCGCCTGTGATGCCGAGCTGCGCCGCGAAGTCGAATCCTTGCTCGCCTACGACGAGCGGGCGGCGGATTTTATTGAAGCGCCGGCGCTCGAAATGGCGGCGCGCCATGTCGCCGCCCTCGCCGAGCGGCGCGCGCCGGGACAGCAGCTCGGCGCTTACAAAATTCTCTCGCCGCTCGGCGAGGGCGGCATGGGGGAAGTCTATCTCGCTGAAGACCCACGGCTCGGGCGGCGCGTCGCCATTAAGTTTCTGCCCGAAATCATCGCCGATGACCCGCAGGCGCGGCGGCGGTTCTTGCGCGAGGCGCGCGCCGCGGCGGCACTCGACCATCCGAACATCTGCGCCATTCACGAAGTCAACGAAGAAGACGGCCAGCCCTTCATCGTCATGCAATACATCACCGGCGAAACGCTCGCGGCTCGCCTGCGCCGCCAGCCAATGGCCATCACCGAGGCGCTCGACTATGCCATTCAGATCGTTGACGCGCTGGCCGAGGCGCACTCGCATCACATCATCCACCGCGACATCAAACCGGATAACATCATTATCAACTCGCGCCGCCAAGTGAAGGTGCTCGACTTTGGGCTGGCCAAGATCATCGCGCCGGACGAGCCATCCGCCAGCCTCGCCGACACGCAATCGTTCATCAGCACGCCGGGCGCGATCATCGGCACCGCGCCGTATATGTCGCCCGAGCAGGCGCGCGGCGAACCGCTTGATGCGCGCACCGACGTCTTCAGCTTCGGCGCGGTGCTTTATGAAATGATCAGCGGGCGCTCGCCGTTCGACGCGCCGAGCCGCGCCGACACGCTGCTAGCCGTCATCAACAGCATCCCGCCGCCGCTGGCGCATTACGCCGACGACGTTCCCGACGAGCTGCAACGCATGATCGGCAAGGCACTGCGCAAGGACAGAGACCGGCGCTACCAGACGATGCGCGATCTGCTGATCGACCTGGAAAGCCTGCGGGATCAACTGACACTCGGCAGCAGTCCAGCACCGTCAGCCTTGGCGAGCGCCGAGCCGGCGCAGGCAGTGACGTCACCGGCTACCGCGTCTCGCCTGCGACGCGGTTTCGCGCATCTCGTCCGCTGGTTAAAATCTTAAGTGATGCAGACGGCAACCGATCAAACGACCCAACCGCGCCGCGTGTGTGAAGCGCGCTGGCTCGGACGGACGAGCTACGCGGATGGCTTGCGCTTACAGGAGGGCGCCGTCGAAGGCTTGCGCGCAGGCGCTGGCAACGAGCAGTTACTGTTGCTTGAGCATCCGCATGTTTTCACACTCGGGCGCGGTGCCGACGCGGCCAACATTCTTGCCGACGAACAACAGCTCGCCGCGCACGCCATCGAAGTTCACGAGACCGGGCGCGGCGGCGACGTGACCTACCACGGGCCGGGCCAACTGGTCGGCTATCCCATAATCAATCTCAAGCCGGACCGCTGCGACGTGCACCGTTACGTGCGCGACATCGAAGAGGTCTTGATTCGCACGGTTGGCGAGTACGGCGTCAAAGGCGAGCGCATCAATGGGCTCACGGGCGTCTGGGTGGGCGACGAGAAGGTGGCGGCCATCGGTGTGCGCATTGCCCGCTGGGTGACCAGTCACGGCTTCGCGCTCAACGTCAACACCGACCTGCGATACTTCCAAATGATCGTGCCGTGCGGCATCACTGATAAAGGCGTCACGTCGCTCAGTCGCCTGGTGGGCCGCGAGCTTGATCTGCGCGAAGTCGCCGGCGTCGCCACACGCCATTTCAGCGAAGTCTTCGACCGCGACATAGCAGGCGAACAGGAGTCATGAGTCAGAAGTCAGAAGTCAGAATAAAAGTGGCCTCGTTAGCCGACTTCTTTCTTTATTCTGACTTCTGACTCATGACTCCTGACTTCTTACATTGGGTAGGTGTTGACCAGCGCGACGTCGAGGTGGCCGCCGATCAATTCGTCTACTTCCATGCTGATCGGCTCGGCGCGCATCATCTTTTCGACCAGCAGCGTGGCGTTGTCGGCGTCAATGGGCCTGGAGAAGAAGAAGCCCTGGCCGTGATCGCATTTCAGCTCGGCCAGGCGCGCCACCTGCTCGATGGTCTCAACGCCTTCAGCGATGATCCCCAGTCCGAGGTTTTGCGCCAGCAAGACGATGGTGCGGACAATCTCGTAATTCTCATTCTGGTCATTCATGCGGCTGACGAACGAGCGGTCAATCTTCAAGGTGTTGATCGGCAGACGGTGCAGGTACGACAGCGACGAGTAGCCTGTGCCGAAATCATCTATGCTCAGGCCGACGCCGATGGCGCGCAACTGGTTGAGCATCTGCGTCGCCACCTCGATGTTCTCCATGACGACGCTCTCGGTAATTTCGAGCTTCAGCTTGCGCGGGTCAACGCGCGTTTCGGCGACGATCTGGAGTATCTGATCGAGCAGGTTGGCGTCCATGAACTGACGGCTAGAGAGGTTGACGCTCATCAACAGCGGCAGGTCGGCGCCAAAGCGCGCCTCCCACAGCTTCATCTGCCCGCAGGCTTCGGCCAGCACCCACTTGCCGAGCGGCACGATCAAGCCGGTCTCTTCGGCGACCGAGATGAACTCGTCGGGCGAAATCAAGCCGCGCTCGGGGTGGTGCCAGCGCACCAGCGCCTCAAAGCCGCTCAGCGTCCCACTGCTCAGCGAGATGATCGGCTGATACTGGACGCGGAACTCGCCGCGGTCTATCGCGCGCCGCAGGTCGCTCTCCAGTTGCAGCAGGTTCAGAGCCCGCAGGTGCATGCGCTTGTCGAAGATGACGTGCTGCGCCTTGCCCAGAGACTTGGCCTGGTACATGGCGGTGTCGGCGTCGCGCAGCAGCTCTTCAGGCTTGTCGTAGCCGAGCTCTGAAAGGGCGATGCCGATGCTGGCGGTCGTGAAGGTCTCGAAGCCATTCAACACGAAAGGCAGCGACACCTCGCGCTGAATGCGCTCGACGATCTGAATGACTTCGGCCTGCTCGGTGAGCCCGCTCATCAAGACGGTGAACTCGTCGCCGCCGAGGCGGGCGATCTTGTCGCCGGGGCGGACGCTCGCCTTCAAGCGTTCGGCGGTGTTGATTAACAACTGATCGCCGAACAGGTGGCCCATGCTGTCGTTGATGATCTTGAAGCGGTCGAGGTCGAGGAAGAGAACGGCGAAGCCGGCCCGCGAGTCGCTGCGCGCGGCAGTGAGCGCCTGGCCGAGCTGTTCAGTGAACCACGAGCGATTGGGCAGCCCGGTCAGCGCGTCATGATAAGCGTCGTGAATGAGCTGCGCTTCGGCGCGCTTGCGGTCGGTGATGTCCTGTATCTGGAAGATCAACTGCGGCGCGGCCTCTTCAGCGCCGACGAGCGGCGACACGCCGATCAAGGCGCAGACCTGCTGCCCTTGCTTGTGCAGGTAGCGCACTTCGACCTGCGAGATGGCGGCCTGCGTCTCGGCCACCTGGGCGATGGTCGCGGCCATCTTCTGAAGGTCTTCAGGCAGCGTGATCGCCCGACAGTTCTTCTGCAACAACTCAGGCTCGGAGTAGCCGATCAGCGTACAGAGCGACTGGTTGACTTGCAGCCAGCGGCCATCGGGCGAGACCAGCGCCATGCCGATGGGCGCTTGATCGAAAGCCTGGTGAAAGCGCTTCTCGCTCTCGGCCTGCGCCGTCGAAGCCTGGATGTTTTTGACGTAGGTCAGGTAGGTGAAGTAGATGATGGCGACAATCGGCATCACGGCGATGAACGCGTAAAAGCCGACCATGCCGATGAGCTTAAAGGTGATGGCGGCAGCCGAAGCGCCGGCCAGGTAGGTGATCGAGGCCCAGACGTAATGCTTGCGCCAGGTGGCCAGCACAGGCTTGTCCATCCAGAAGCTGGCCGCCGTCGCCACCAGCCACGAATTGACGAAGTACTGCACGGTGCCCATCACGCAGGTGGCGGCGATCAGCCGCGCCGAATAATCGATGTCGGCCAGTTGCGATAGCGGCCCGAAGAGCGCCGTCGAAATGCTGGCGGTGATATAGGTCGAGCAGGCCATGGCGGCGGCGTTGAAGGCCATCGTCAGCGGCTTCTTGGTGATCCGCACAGACGAGTAGAGGCTTTCGGCGGCGCCGATCATCACCGCCGCTTCGCGTCCGAGCAGCAGCAGCGCCAGGAAGATGAAGATATCCGAAATCGAGATGTAGGAATCGAAGCGGAAGAACTTGACCGTGATGTGCGAGGCGATCAGCACCGTGGCCAGCAGCAGCAGCCAGAAGTGCGTGCCGACTTGCCGGGCGTACAACTGGCGCCCCGCATCTACGAGCACCAGCAGCCCGACCATCACGATGGTCCAGACGTATGGGCCGTAGAGGTGTTTTTTGCCGCGCTGTTCCATCAAACTGTCATGGCCTTGTTGCAGAACATTGCCCGGTACGTATCAATCACTTCGTAGCCCGCCTTCCAATACAGCATGTGCGCCGTGTGATTGGTTTCCTGGGCCAGGAGGCAGACCGCCGCCGAGTTTTTCAGCAGGTGCTCGCCCACCTGTTTGATGAATCGCGAGCCGTAGCCTTTGCCGCGATCTTCGGGGGCAACCCAGAGGCTTTCGAGGTAAGCGACCTCCGGGGCCTCTGTGACGACATCGAGCTTGAGGATGAGCCGACCCTGCTCGATCCACACCCATGTGCGTCCGCGGCTGATGCGACGGGCGCAACGCGCCATAAAGCCTTCGGCGTCCATCACCAGGCCATCGACGCCGGTCTCTTCCTTGCCGCACTGCGCGTGGGCGCGGGCGACCAGCTCCAGGTCGGCGAGGGTTGCCAGTCGCACGCCGGGCAGCGGGTTATGGTTATCGGGGTGGCCGCCCTGGCGAAAGAGCCAGTAGCGATCAATCGTCGTGCATTTGTACATGACGTCGGCGTAATACTCGATGAAGCGATCAATCTGCTGCTCCTGCCCGAGGATGAGCAGAGGGTTGATCACCGCCTTAGCCAGGTCGGCGAAAATTTGGATGGCTTCACTGGTGCGCGCATCAATGACCGTGTTGTAGCCGATCAGGGCGACGCCCTCGAGCTGATTCTCAGCGCCGCGATAGGCGTAAAAGTCGCCGCGGTTGTGCGGGCTGACCAGGCCGTTGTCGGCGATCAATCCGAGCAGCCCGAACGTCTGCATGGGGCGTTGGGCGAGAAACCGGCGGACTTCCGGTTCGTCTTCACTGGTTAGACGTTGCGCGGCGCGCGGCGGCCTAAGCAGGCAACAGCTCGCGGCAACGTCCGCTTGGGGTTGGACTAATGTATGCACATCTCCTCCTAACTTGTGGCGTCGTTTGACGCGCCCTGCACGGTGATCGCAGAGGCTCGGGCTCGCTGAGAGGGGCCAGCGGCGCAAGCCGGGTTGCTGGGTGCTACTGCATACGTCGTGCTACTTCATACACGGCCCTGGATCGCCAAATGCCTGTGTAAAGGCCTGGTAAGAGTTGCTGAGCAAGAAGCCGTTGCTCAATAAAAATCCATTGCTGAGCAGGAAGCCGTCGCTGACGACGACGCCATTACTCAACAGGAAGCCATCCGGCAGCATCGCCCCATTGCTGAGCAAGAAGCTCGTGCCCAGGAAACTCGCGCCATTGCCCAGCGGATAGCCGTTGCTGGTCAGGAGGCTATCGCCGACCGTCACGCCATTCGTCACCTGTGTGGAGTCCGACAGCAGGAAGCCGTTGCTGAGCAGAAAGCCATTGCTCAGCAGGAAGCCCTGGCCGTACATGAGCTGGTACTTGGTGATCAGGTCCGAGCCCGTCATGTAGCTGTAGTTACCGATGATCCCCTGCGCCCAGGTGAAGGTGCCGCCGGCTATCGTCGTCTGCGGCACCGGCGGCGTGCTAACCGTCAACAGTGCGCTGCCAAGCGCCGTCTGCGCCGTCAGGTCTGTGCGTACGAGCTTGGCTAACCTTACGGCGCCTTCGACGTTGAGCTGGCCGGCGCCCTGTTCGAGCATGTTGAAGCCGGGCAGCGGCTGCGCCGTGTACATGAGGATGGCTTTGACCATGTTGGGCGTCAGCTTCGAGTTGGCTTGCAGCATCAAGGCCACCGCGCCGGCGACGTTCGGGCTGGACATCGATGTGCCGCTCAGGTACATCTCCCTCATGTTGTCTTGATGATAGATGCCGGTTTCGAGTGTCGGGTAAGTCCTGACCAGGTAATTATTTTCCGATTCGGCCTGAACCAGCCGGTTGCCGGGCGCGACCAGATCGGGCTTGATCAAGTTGTCGTAATGATTGACGCCGGCGCTGTCCGTCGTATAGCCGCGCGTCGGCCCGCGCGAGCTGAATGACGTGACGACATCGTCGGCGCGCGAGTCGGTTCCCATGGTATTCGAGCAGCCGACGGTAATCGCCGACGGCTCGATGCCCGGCGAGTGAATCGCGCCATAGATCGTTTGCCCGTTGGCATCTTTGCCGTTGTTGCCCGCCGCCGCGACGACGACGACGCCGGCATCGACCAGACGGCGCACGCCCAGGCAGATCGGGTCATTCTGGTAAGAGGCGACCGCCGGCGAGCCCAGGCTCATGTTGACGACTTTGATGTTGTACGTCACCCGATTCGTCAGCACCCAATTGATGGCGTTCAGCACAGCAGAGGTCGTACCGACGCCCTGAGAGTTGAGGACGCGCAGGTTGATCAAGTTGGCACTGGGCGCAATGCCGCCATAGACATCATGGGTCGGGTCATCATTGGCAGCCGACAGCGCGGCGACGTGCGTGCCATGACCGTAAGGGTCTTCGTAGATCTTCCCCTCACCGGTGAAGTCTACGCTGGCTTTGATCCGGCTAAGGTTGCTGCTGAATGCTTTGTGCGACAGGTCTATGCCGGAATCGAGAATCGCAATCGTGATGTCCTTGCCGTCCAGGCCGTCCTTGCCGCCGCCCATTTGGCTCGCCGCATCGGCGCCAGTCGTCAGCGTCACGTGGCCGAGCGCCGCCACATCCTGGTTAGCCGAAACAAATTCGATATCGTCGCTCTCGGCCAGCTCGCGCAAGGCGCTTGCGGGCAGCTCGGCGTCGAGCATCTGTAAACGAGTCAGGTTTTTACGCACGCGAATGCCGTGGCGCTTGAGCAATTGCTTGAGGCTCTGGCTCTGCGGGTCTTTGACCTGCACGATGGTGCGGATGGGCTCGTCACTTGCCGCCGACTGCGCCGCCATAGACTCTAATTCGGGCGAGATCTTCTTGCCCCTGAACCTGGCAGAATCGTCCGTGTTGAACGCCGGCCCGCGTGTCGAGACTACCTCTGATTGATCGGCTTGATCCGCGCGGGAGACCCTGGCGTTGCCGAGCATGGTCGGCATGAGCAACGCAAGGGAAATCAAGAACGGAATCGCACGAGAGAGATAGTTCTTTTTCATATTCCTCCGCCCCGTATGGAGTCTGATCGATAAACCCTCGGCCCGTGATTCGCAATCGGCGCGCCATAAATGCCTGCCAGAAATAGGGTAAGAATGGTAGTAGTTTACAATGATTTAGGGGAATCCCGCAGGCCCTAAACCTTCATTCTGACTTGGACGAATCTGTCAAGATGACCGAAGCGGATTGACCGAAAAAGGCTGATCTATGGGGAGCTTGGGGATACTTAACGGCTTGCCCGCACAGCAAAATTACGCCGCCGGCTTCGTCGCCCGGTTGGCAAAAAAGATCGCCAGGCCGAGCGCCGCGGCAATGGCCGTGTCGCGCGCGTCCGGCCAGGTACTGTTCGACAGCAGCCAGGCGGCAAGCAGCAGCGAGGCCAGGGCGACGGCTACGCCTGCCGGCGCTTTGAAGAGCGCGGGCGGCGCCGCGCTCTTTCTGCGGAGCGCGATCAGCGCCGCGCAGGTGACGCTGTAAGAGAGCAGGCGGGTGATGGCTGAAATCTTGACCTGGGTGCCGAATGTACTCCACAACGTCAGCCCGAGCATGACGGCAACCGTAATCCAGATCGCCGGATGCGGCGTGCGAAAACGGCGATGGGTGCTGGCCAGCCAGCGCGGCAGTTCGCCGCCTTCGGCCATCGCGAACGGCAACCGCGAACCGGCGAGGATCAGCACGTTCAGATTGCCGATGATGCTGACGATGACGCCCGCGGCGATCAACGCGGCGCCGGCGCGGCCCATAAAGAGCGCGGCAGCGTCGGCGATGGGCCGCTGCGACGTGGCGAGGCCGGGCAGCGTGCCGATGCAGACGACTTGAATGCCGATGTAGAGCACGGCGACGACGGCGATGGCTGAAAGAATCGCCAGTGGCAGATTGCGCCGCGGGTCGCGGATTTCGCCCGCAGGGATGACGGCCATCTCGAATCCTGTGAAGGCATAGATCAGCATCAAGACCGATTGCGAGAACGCGCCGTAGCCGGGCGCTTCGGCAAACGAATAGCTGCCGGGATTGATGAAGAACAGCCCCACAGCGATGAACAGCACCATCGGAACCAGCTTGCCGATGGTGAAGAGATTGCTGACCATGGCCGTATCGCGCACGCCGATCAGGTTGACCGTGGCGAGCAGCGCGACCACCACGATGATGATGGCTTCGCGATAGTACGCGGCAGTGGCCTGGGGCCAGAAGAAGCCGACGTAATCAACCAGCAGGTTGCAGTTGGCGGCAAAGGCCGTCAGCCGCGCCAGCCAGAGCAGCCAGCCGACTTCAAAGCCGACCGCCGGGCCAAAGGCTTCGCGGGCGTAGAGGTAGGGGCCGCCGGTGGCGCTGAAACGGCTGCCGACTTCGGCAAAGCAGAGAATGATCAGGACGACCACCAGGGCGCAGGCGACAAAGGCGACCAGGGAATAGGCGCCGGTCTGCGCGAAGACTTTTGAGGGGATGCCGAAGATGCCGGCGCCGATGATGCCGTTGATGGCGACGGCGATCAAGCTCCAGCGGCTGATGCCGCGCACCAGCCCTTCCTGTGTCGGTTGCGTCAATGAGTCTCCTCTTGAATTGAAATCGCCCCGAAGAAATACTACAGACGAATAGAGCAAGGCAAAAGGCAGGGGCGACGCGGCGACAGGGCGGCAAGTTCAGCATGACGGTGAGCTGATAGCCGGCCTTCATTGCAAGTGAATCATCACCACATCGCTACTCCACTTGCCGCGCGTCGCCACGAGATACTTACCGTCGCGACGATAGGCAAAATGAATGATCATTTCCGCTGCCGGCAGGTCTGGAAAATGGGTGATCTGCTGGGCGGGGCCGCCGTTGATGGGGAATTGCCATAGATTATGACCATCACGGTTGCTGATTAAGCTCTGCCCATCGGCAGACCAGTGCAACTTGTAGAACCCCTCGATGTCGAGTGTCTTTTCTACAGCGCCGCCATCGAGTGGGCGGATGGCGGTCACCATTTTCTTATTGGCTTCATCATAATAATCATAAGCGAGCCGCCGGCCATCGGGTGACGCGGCCAGCAGAGAGCCAAGCTGCCCTTCGGCGATTTGTTTCGGCGGACCGCCGGCGAGCGAGACTCTCATAATGGCCTGGCGGTGTGGCTGCTCGAATTTGTAAAGAATCCACTGGCTGCCGGGCACTGCCACCGGCCATCGGTCGCGGTTGCCGAAGGTCAACTGTTTCTCATTGCCGCCATCACAGTCCATGCGCCACAAATTATCCGCCCCTGTCCGGCGCGATACGAAAACGATGGCTTGACCATCCGGCGTTACCACCGGGCAGACGTTGCCGCCGAGGGGAAACGTCAATTGTTTTTTGTTGCTGCCATCGGCGTCCATGACCCAGATGCTCGTCCCCGAAGGCGAACTCAATTCGTAGACGATGCGGCCATCCGGCGTCCAGTCCAGCCAACCATACCCGGCGGTATTCGTCGTCAATTTCATGGCGCGGCTGGACTGACCATTGGGGACGAGCCAGATGTCTGACGGGCGGTCTGCCTGGCTGGTGAGCAGTTTGCTGCCATCCGCGGTGATGCTCACGCCCGCAAAAGTCAGCAACTCGGGAGTCAAGCGCAAGGCGACGCCGGTAGGATAAGCGACCTCCCATAACTGTTCGGGGTTGCCAATGTGGTCAACCGCCGAAATGATGATGCCGCTGCCGTCAGGCAGCCACACCAGGTTACGCATGTACGACCAGCGTTGTTGGCTCAACGGCACTTCTGCCGCATCCTCGAACCGAACGCCAATCAAGCCATAGTAGGTTTCATCCCCATTTTGAAATTCACCGGCCGCCGCAATCAAGCGATTATCCGGCGACCATGCAACGTCTCTGATGATCGCTGTTTGCCTGGGCAGTCGCGTTAGCACCTGCTCATGGTCGCCTGAGCTGTCGGCTAGAATGATCGAATCTTCCTGGGGGCTTAGCCATCGCGAAAAGGCCAGCCGCTGTCCGTCGGGTGAAAACGTCACCCGACTTTTCACCCGTGCAATCACCCTTTGCGAAGGGCCGGGCGATAAAGGGATGCGCTCGATATAGCTGGCGTCCGGGTTTGCCACCTCGCTCACCCAGCAGTAAACGAAATGACTGTCGGGCGAAATCGTGACTCCCCAAAGTCTGATCGAGGCCGGGAAATGCGCCCGCCGTGCCGTCTCGCCGGTCGCCAGTTGTCGCATCTCCAGCGCCCCGCCGCCGTCTTCGGAGGTTTCATAAACGACGAACTGGCCATCAGGCGAAATGGTCCAGATGGCGTCGCCGGTCGAGGTCAGCTTCGTGAACTTCAAATTCGCCAGCGCCAACAGCGGCTTGAGCGCGCGCGGCGCAGCCGTGCGATACAGTTGCAAGCCGATGCCGCCCAACAGCAGCAACGCGCACGCGGCGGCCATCGCCTTATATCGTTTGACTTGCACGACGAAGGAGTTGCCGCTTGCCTTCAGGCGCTGCGTCAGCGAATGGTCGGTCGAGGCAGAGGGCAACGGCTCCCCCGGACGCGACTGCGCCTCGACATCGCGCTTGAGGTCTTGCAGGTCTTGGAAGAATTCCGTGATGTGCTGATAGCGTTCCCGGCGGTCTTTGCGCAAGGCTTTGCCGACAATGTGCTGTAACTCGAGAGGGGCATCCGGTCTGAGCGTGCGCAGCGGCGGCGGCTCCTCTTTGAGAAGATTGGCGATGAGGTCGCTGGTCGTTTCACCGGCAAAGGGCAAGCGCCCGGTCACCGCCTCGTACACGACGACGCCGAGGCTGAAGATGTCGCTGCGCGCATCCACCTTCTGCCCACGCGCCTGTTCCGGGCTCATATACTGGGCCGTGCCCAGGATGAGGCCGGGGACGGTGCTGATGCTCGAAGAAGTCTGCGTGCCCGGCAGAGGAAGTGCGGCCGGGCGGTCGTTCAACTTCGCCAAACTGAAATCCACCACTTTCACATAACCGTCGGGGCGCACCATGATGTTTTCAGGCTTGATGTCGCGGTGCGCGATCCCCGCCTGGTGCGCCGACGCCAACGCCTCGGCGACCTGAATGGCCAGGTCGAGCACTTGCGGGATGGTCAGCCCCTGGCGCCGGAGCCGCGACCGCAGGGTTTCGCCTTCGACGTATTCGGTGGCGATGAAGGATAGGCCCTGCGCCTCGCCTGTCTCAAAGATAGTGACGATATTCGGGTGATTGAGCGCGGAAACGACGCGCGCCTCCTGCTGAAAGCGGCGGATGCGGTCGGCCTCCTGCGAGACGGACGCCGGGAGAATTTTTAGGGCAACGCAGCGGGCCAGTGTCGTATCAATGGCCAGGTAGACCTCGCCCATTCCGCCGCGGCCGAGCAGCGCCTCAATCTCGTAGTGACCGACTGTCTGCCCGGCACTTAAGCGAGCTTGCTTCTCGACCAGGAAATCCTCTGCCAAATCAGCCGCCGGCGCTTCAATGAAGCTGGCCGCCTCGTCGTGCGAGGCCAGCAAGGATTCGACTTCTCTACGCAAGCCTTCATCGCCAGCGCAGGCTTGCCCGAGGAAGGCGGCGCGCTCGTCAGGCCCGCACTCGATGGCCGCGTGGAAGAGGCGATTGATTTGTTCCCAGCGGGCAGGCTCCATCTCAGGCTTCCTTGCTGATCTCGCGGTGTAGCCATGCTTTGGCCAGTGTCCAATCTCTCATGATGGTGCCGGGCGAAACGGCGAGCACCTCAGCCGTCTCTTCAATGCTCAGTCCGCCAAAGAAGCGCATGCTCGATATGCTTGTTTGGCAACGTCCTCAACGTAGGCTTCCAGGGGCGCGGCTTGTGGCAGGTCCAGGGACTCGCCATGTTCTGATTGGCGAACTGCGAGCGTCGGCTCCAGGTTGAGCCTCTCCTCAATCTTTATGGTAGATGGTCAGCAGCCGTGATGTCCTCTGTTGATCCTGGCATTGCCGAATGCGCTTTCTGTGCGGGCGGCGCGTGCGCTACAATGACCGGTCAGACGATGGCTGCAATCCACATCCTTCAAGGAGACGACCAATGAGCGACGAGAACGATCAGGTAATCATCTGCAATAACAATGGGCCGCTGCGCGTGATGGGCGAGAACATCATTCTCAAAGACGCCGCCGGCAACACCTTCGGGCTCGGCGGGCGCAAGATTGTTTCGCTCTGCCGCTGCGGCCAATCGGCCAACAAGCCATTCTGCGACGGCTCGCATGCGCGCGGCGGGTTTCAATCCACCGTCGAAGCGCGCGACCTGCCGGCACCCGTCCCCAAAGCGTAAACCGTGACAAGTGACAGGTGACAAGTGACAAGAAGGAATGCGCATGCCAGAGTATGCAAGGGTTCTGAGTGACAACGTCCTGTCACTTGTCACCTGTCACTTGTCACTATTCTGAGGCTTCATGAAAACCATTCGCATTGCCAACGGGCAGGGGTTCTGGGGCGATTCGCTCGACGCGCCCATCGAACAGGTGCGGCGCGGCCCCATCGATTACTTGACGCTCGATTACCTCGCCGAAATCACCATGTCGATCATGCAGAAGCAGCGCGCCCGCGACCCGCGCCAGGGCTACGCGCGCGACTTCGTGGCGATGATCGAAGAAATCTTGCCCGACCTCGTCGAGCGCCAGGTTAAAGTCGTCGCCAATGCCGGCGGCGTCAACCCTGAAGCCTGCCGCGATGCGGTGATCGAAGTCGCGCGCCGCAAAGGCTTCGGCGGGCGCGTCGCGGTCGGCATCGTCGCTGGCGACGACATCCTCGACCGGCTCGATGATTTCATTGCGCGCGGCGTCGAGCTGAAGAATCTCGATACCGGCGAGCCGCTCGCGCAGATTCGCCCGCAGGTCGCTAGCGCCAATGTTTATTTCGGCGGGCGGCCCGTCGCCGAGTGCCTGGATCAAGGCGGGCAGATCGTCATCTGCGGGCGCGTCACGGACACGGGGCTGTCGCTCGGGCCGATGATTCACGAATTCAAATGGCCCGCCGACGCCTGGGACTTGCTGGCCGCGGGGACGATTGCCGGGCACACGATAGAATGCGGCGCGCAATGCACTGGCGGCAACTGCCTGATTGACTGGCAGACGATTCCCGACATGGCCGACATCGGCTATCCCATCATCGAAGCGCAAGAAGACGGCACCTTCGTCATCACCAAGCACGAAGGCACCGGCGGGCGCATCAGCGTCGCTTCGATCAAAGAGCAACTGCTTTACGAGATGGGCGACCCGCACGCTTACATCACCCCCGATTGCGTCGCCGACTTCACGACTATCCAGCTCGAACAGGCGGGCAGTGACCGCGTGCGCTTTTCGGGAATCAAGGGCCGGACGGCGACCGATTCTTACAAGGTCAGCATCAGCTATTCGGCAGGATGGAAAGCCGTCGGCTCGCTGGTCTATGCATGGCCCGGCGCTTACCAGAAAGCGCAAGCCGCGGATCGCGTCCTGCGCGAGCGGTTGGAGCGCATGGGATTACAGTTCGATTCGATCCTCACGGAATTCGTCGGCGTAGATGCGTGCCACGGCCCGCTGTCAGGCGCTCCGCCGACCGACCTTGCCGAAGTGACCTTCCGCATCGGCGTGCGCTCGCAGGATAAGCGCGCCGTCGAGCGCTTCACGCGCGAGATTGCGCCGCTGGTCTTGAATGGCCCGCCGACCGTAACCGGGTTCGCCGGCGGGCGCCCGAAGGTCGAAGAGATCATCGCTTACTGGCCGGCGCTCGTCCCTAAAGATGAAGTCGAGCCGCGGATTTCCGTGATGAAGGCATAGACGATTATGGCAAAAGTGCAACTGGTGAAGCTGGCTCACGCGCGCTCGGGCGACAAAGGCGACACGGCCAACGTCGGCTTGATCGCTTACCAGCCGGAGTATTATCCACTGCTTGCCGAGCAGGTGACGGCGGCGCGCGTCAAAGCGCATTTCGCGGGCATCTGCCACGGCGAGGTCGAGCGCTATGAATTGCCCAATCTCGGCGCGCTGAATTTTCTGCTGCACCATTCGCTTGACGGCGGCGGCACGCTGTCGCTGAAGACCGACGCGCAGGGTAAGACCTACAGCACGGCGCTGCTCAGGATGGAGATTGAAGTAGACGACCAATTGGCGCGCGAGTTGAACGGCGCGCGCGTGACCGATTAGCCGTCGGTAAAAGACTGTTTTACCGCAAAGGACGCAGAGGATACGCAGAGACGGTCTGTGTGCCTCGCGTCTTTTTCTTTTTCTGAGGAGGCCACCCGCGATGGATTGGAAAATTATACTGACGACATTCGGCATGATCTTTCTGGCAGAGATGGGCGACAAGACGCAGCTTGCGGCGATGACGATGGCGGCAAAGACCAAAGCGCCGCTGGCGGTCTTCATCGGCGCGTCGCTGGCACTGGCCTGCGTGTCGGCGCTCGGCGTCGTCGTCGGCGCGACGCTCAGCCATTACCTGCCGCTCGAATGGATCAAGCGCGCCGCCGCCGTCGCTTTCATTATCATTGGCGTGCTGATCTTGCTCGGCAAGTTCTGATTGCTTGCCGCGCGCGCGCGTGGTTTGCTAATCTGAATGTATCGAGTTGTGGCGCTTGTCGAGTTATCTTTAGACATTCGAGGGAACGATGAGCAATAATCAAGGCGACGCCGCCACCCCTGCCCGCGAGCGGGAACCCGAGCAAACCCAAACAGCGGACATCATTGAAAACGCGCAAGGCGCGCAATCCGCAACTTCGCAGCCGGCGACGAGCAGCGCGGCTGAAAATGTCGGCCAGTCGCAGGCCGAGCCGCAGCGTACCGCTGATGTGCAGAACGAGGCCGAAGGCAGTCTTGCTTTCACCTCGCAACAGTCCGGCAACCCGCAAGCCGCGCAGACGGCGGCAACGGCGATGCCGCAACCGACCGGCGATCAGAGCGAAGGGGTTGCCAATTCGGCTGAAATCACCGGCGGCACAAGCGCGCAAACCAACAATGACACGCAGACGCAAGCGAAGCCCGACGTTTCGGATCAAGACTGGCGCGAGCTGGTGCCGAAACTGATGGCGGCATTCAACAACAACCGCGAGCAACTGGCGCGCGCCATCGGCCTGCACCGCTCGACCGTTGACCGCTGGTTGAATGGCAAGAGCCGTCCGAACAATTCGACGGTCTTGCGCATGCGCCGCCTGATGCAAGAACGGCGCATCGAATAACCCGCCGGCCTTCGCATCGGCGCGGGACGCTATGAGTGATTATCAGAAGATTCTCTACGCGGTCGGCGGCGGCGTGGCGCGCGTCACGCTGAACCGGCCCGATAAGCGTAATGCGCTGGATGCGGAGATCGTCGCGGAAATCCGCCGCGCCCTCGGCGAAGCGGCGCGCGATGCAAACGCGCGCGTCGTCTTGCTGACGGGCGCCGGCAAGGATTTCTGCTCCGGCGCAGACCTCGCCGCCCTGCAACGCATCAGTGAGGCGACGGTGTCGGAAAACCTCGCTGACGCACGCCACCTGGCCGACCTCTTCATCGAAATGCGCCGCCACCCGCGCCCCATTGTCGCCGCCGTGCGCGGGCGGGCGCTAGCGGGCGGCTGCGGACTGGCGACCGCCTGCGACTTGGTGCTGGCCGCCGAGTCGGCGCAGTTCGGTTACCCGGAAGTCAACATCGGTTTCATCCCGGCGATGGTCATGGCCATCCTGCGCCGCTCTGTGTCAGAGAAACGCGCCTTCGAGCTGATTACACTGGGCAAGATTATTGCCGCACCGCTGGCCGCGGAGATCGGCTTGATCAACGCCAGCTTTGCCGATGACCAGTTCGACGCAGGCGTTGAAGCGACACTCAACGAGCTCGCGCGCAAGAGCGCATCGGCGGTGATGCTGGCCAAGAGCCTGCTTTATCACATGGACGGCATGACGATGGAAACGGCGCTCGAAGCCGGCGCCCAGCTCAACGCCATCACGCGCATGACCGAAGACTGCAAGCGCGGCGTCGCCCGCTTCTTGAAAAAGTGATGAGCGATAACCTGAAGCCGGATCATCAACCCGCAGCCGCGCTCGATCCGTCTGCCGAAACGGTGCGCCGCTGGGGCAACGCCGCCGTCGAAGCTTTAGCCGACTATCTCGACACAGTCAGCAAGCGGCAAGTCTACCCAAACACCACAGCCCATCAGATTCGCGAGCGATTAGACGCTGTCTTGCCCGAAGAAGGCGTTGACTTCGAGCAACTGCTCGATGCTTTCCGCGAGGTGATCGTGCCGACGAGCCGGCATAACGGTCACCCGCGTATGTTTGGCTACGTGCAATCACCCGGCACGGCTATTGCGGCCCTCGCCGACCTGCTGGCTTCAACGCTCAACGCCAACCTGACCGCGTGGCGCTCGGCGCCGGCGGCGACGGAGGTCGAGCGGCTGACGATTGACTGGATCAAGCAGATTCTCGGCGTTGAAGCGAGCGCCGCCGGGTTGTTGGTCAGCGGCGGCTCGATGGCGAATTTTGCGGCGCTGGCCGCCGCCCGCCGCGCGAAAGCTCCGGCCGACGTGATGCGCGAAGGCGCGCGCGGCTTGCCGCAAGCGATGCGCCTCTATGTTTCCGAAGAAACCCATCATTCCGTCGCCAAGGCGGCGGCGCTGCTCGGGCTGGGACGCGACAACATGCGCGTCGTCAAGGTAGACGGGCGCTTCAAAATCAACCTCGATGATCTGGTGGCGAAGATTACCGAGGACCTCCGCGACGGCCACCTGCCGTTCTGCGTCGTGGCGAATGCCGGCACGGTGGCGACCGGCGCTTTCGACCCGCTTGCTGAAGTGAGCCGCATCGCTCGCCGGTTCAACCTGTGGCTGCACGTAGATGCTAGCTATGGCGGCTTTGCGGCGCTGGCCGAATCGGCGCGGCCCTGGTTTGCGGCAATCAACGAAGCCGATTCCATCGCCCTCGACCCGCACAAATGGCTCTACCTGCCGCTCGATTGCGGCTGTGTGCTGTATCGCGACGGTGATGCGGCGCGCGCGACTTTCGCGCACGATACCGAGTACACGCGCGTCATAGAAGGAGAGGCGGACGAAGCCTTCGCTTTTTGGGATTATGGGCCGGAACTGTCACGGCGGTTTCGCGCCTTGAAATTGTGGATGGTGCTGAAAGGCGTCGGCGTCCGCCGGCTCGGTGAAACCATTGAAGCGAACATCGCTTGCGCACACTATCTTGAACGGATGGTGCAGGCGAGCGACGACTTCGAGATGCTCGCGCCGGTCGAGCTATCGATCTTCTGTTTTCGTTACCTGCCGGCGCGGCTCAAGCGCGCGCTCGACGGCATCGCTGAAAGCGAACGCCAACAGCTCGATCAGCAGCTCGACGCCTTGAACGAACGGCTGCTGGTCGAGCTGCAACGCGACGGCAGCTCGTACCTGTCGAACGCGCGCCTCAATGGACGCTTCAGCCTGCGCGGCTGTGTGATGAATTACCGCACGACCATGCGCGACATGGAAATTCTGCTCGACGACCTGCGCCGCGTTGCGCGCCAGCTTAAGGAAGGGATGAGGGATGAGGGATGAGGGATGAGAACGAGACGTTCAGCGCGCCGTCTTCTTACTCATCCCGCCGCCCTCATTCCTCATCCCTTGTCACCCGTCACTGTTCACTCACAGAGGTCTGATCCAGATATTGCGATAGCGCACAGGGTTGCCGTGATCCTGTAGCTTCAACGACGCCTTCGGCCCGTGGGCGATGTAGAGCGCCGGCTTGTCGTGCCAGGTGTTGCCCGCCACCGAGCTGCTGAGGTTGTTGTGGCTGATGGTGATATCGGAGGGGCGGCCACCCCTGAAGGCAAAAGCGGCCTGGTGGCGGTCGGATCGTCGCTGCCGCCTGTGCCGATGTACCAGACCTTCAGCGGGCATCTGAACGCCGCGGGCATCGGTCTGGAGTGTGGGGTTGCCGTAGCCGTCATATTGGGTCTGCACGCCGGGTACTTTCCGCGCAATCTCCTGAATCGTTCGGCTCTTGACACATGCCCTTGCTGCGGTTAATTGATCGTTTACAGTTTTGCAGGGCCGGGTCGCTTGTGGGTAGAAGTCACTCTGATGCACCTGTGGGATGCGCAGGTCGAGTTCACCCAAGTGGGTACGCAGGCGCTTGGGCTTGAAGCCCTTGGCAACGTCGCGGCGCTCCGGGTGCCCTCATAGGGGGCGGCTTGTAAGAAGTGTTCATGTTCAAAGCACATGGCAGCACTCAAGAGAATGCTCAGAGCGGCAAGGAAACCATCCGTCCCTTGCTCACTGAGCAGTTCCAAGACCTGCTCAATGAGAGTATGCTGTGATTGCTGGGCCACAGGGGAGATCCTCCTTCGGGAATGTTCATAATCCCCATAAGGATAACCTCGTGGCCGCTCATTCGACCACCAGCCTCGCGAAATTACAGAAACGAGGATGCACTACTTCAAATCAGAGGAAGAGGGGAGAAAGAGAGTTGAGGCGCGATTAAAATGACTGGGAAGAGGCGAGGGGAATGACAGGACACACAACAGAATGCAAAGAGTTTCGATGAAGGCTTGGCCGCTTAAAGTAATTGATCCGGTAGAGTTCTAAGCTGGTAGTAACTATAGCTCCGTAAAGAGAAAGCCGGAAAACCAGTTACTTAGCTTTGAATACTATACTTAAATAATGCTTTTAAGCATCATTTATATTTTCTCTGTCTCCTAGTATTCGCCCCATTTCGGATGAGTGCTGTATAAGTAGCCCTCGGATTCTTTTACTTATAATTTGGAATTCTGGAAGTAGAAGCAACGCTTCGGTTCGTGGATAAGGGAATGGAATTTCTACAATCGCTCTTATTTGAAACGGCAACTGAGTGGCAATTACCACTTTGCTACTCAAAAAGATCGCTTCCTCAATATCATGGGTAACAATTAGAAAAGTACACTTGATTTGTTTTGCCAATGTCAGTACTAGATTATGTAAGTCATTACGTGCGTCAACATCAAGAGATGAAAAAGGCTCGTCCAGTAAAATGGCTTTAGACGCTCCCGCAATACATCGGCCTAAAGCAAGTCTCTTACGCATTCCTCCAGATAACTGTGCGGGATATTTTTTGCGGTGGTCATAAAGCCCGACTCGTTTGAGAATATCGTTAGTTTGAGAAAGTGCATCCTTTCTCTTCAGAGATTTGTTAGACAACAACACATTTTCCTCAACCGTTAGCCAAGGAAAAGCATCATAATCTTGGAATGAGTACCGCAAGTCCTTTGGAGGATATGATACTGCTTCGCCATCAAAACTAATATATCCCAATGATGGAAGTTCAAGACCAGAGATCAGACGCAATAAAGTGGACTTGCCACAACCTGAAGGACCCATAATAGACATGATTGATTCGCGCTCTATGCACAGATCGAGATTTTGAACAATTTTATGGGTGCTATAACAGAAGGATACTTGATTGAGCTTAATCAAACAGTTCATTTGGAAACTTGGATCGCATGCCAGCGAAATAGTTTATTGGAAATGAATTGAATAACCCAATCTGTTAAAAGGCCAATTACACCGAAGATTAAAATAGCTACATAGAGTTGCTCTATTCGTGAAAACCTCTGACTAATTGCTATTAAGTGCCCCAAACCGGTATCCGCACCAATGATCTCAGCTGCGACGAGAAATGTCCAAGCAGCACTCAAGTTTATACGCAAGACATCTACGATTCGAGGCCACGAGGCCGGTAGTATAACTCGCCTGAAAACCCCAACTCTCGAAAGCCCTGTGGTTAGCCCCATTTCGAGAAATTTAATATCTAGATCCTCAACAACATCGATTGTCATCTGAAAAATAAAGAAGATAACTCCTATGAACACCACCGCATATTTATAGGATTCCCCAATTCCAAAATAAACAATCATTGCAGAGACAAATGCTGTGGGAGGGATATACCGGAAGAATGTATTAACTGGAAGAGTTAATCGGTTTGCCAATACAAAACTTCCGGCAAGAAGTCCCCCACTAACCCCAATTACTGAGGCAATTGAAAAACCAGCTAAAACACGGATGAAGCTTTGTTTTGCCTCTTCATAAAGAGTGCCATTTACAATAAGCATATGAGCTTCATTAAAGGTTGTCCAAGGAGAAGGAATTCTAGTAATTCCCGTCGGTCGAAGCCAAGATGCAAATGACCATATGCCTATAAATAGGGCTATTCCACCAAAAGTAGCTATTACTGAGTCAAGGGAAGAAAATTTCGTCCTTGAAAAGGCATTGAGTTCTATAAGAGGACGGCGAATGCAAAAGAACAGAAGGGCTCCCCCAGTTAGGATAAATGGAATAGCCCACCCTGCAATCGTAATTTCCATTGAAAAGGGTCTCTAAGTCATCGACATAAGTAATTCTGGGTAAAAGTAGCCAGACGGTCTTGCGCAAAAGGAGGCTGATTTAGAACACCTATTTCCTTCCAGTAGGCAGCAGAATCTTCTACAACTTTAGCAAGCCGGATTATGCCAGACGAGTCTGGGCAAAAGAAATCTTTATTCAATTGTCGATCCCCTATCTTTATACCTGACATCATTCCGGTTACTTCCTCAGGTTTTATACTCATTCCCTGAGCCATAATTGCGTAAGCCTCGTCGGGATTACTCTTGCTATACTCAATTGCCTTCTGCCATCCATCTAAGAAGGCTTTTGCTGTAACAGAATCATTAATGAATTCATCCTTAGCGACAAAAGCAGTTACTATTGCTCCTGGTATATCAGCTGAGGTGAAAAGGATGTGACCTTTACCGGAAGCAACTGTTTCGCCTAGTAATGGTTCCCAAGCTACTGCTGCATCTACTTGCCCTGCATTAAAAGCAGCAATTGCGTTATTGGGGTCATCAACCGTTCGTAATGTTACATCCGTCCGGTTTATTCCTACGCTTTGCAATGCCTTTTGTAATAAATAGTCGCTAGCTGTCCCCACAGGATATGCGATACGCTTGCCTTTAAGATCAGCCAAGGTCTTAATACTCTTCAAAGCAACCATACCATCAGCGCCATTTGAGACATCTGTGATCCAAAATAGTTTACCTGGAAGTCCTCTTTCAAACTCCCTTGAATGCTGATCGGCAGTTGTAAGCATCATAGTTAAATCACTACTAGAGTATGCTGAATATCTTGCATTAGTATCTTCGATAATACGCATCTCTACCTGAATGTTTCCGAAGAAACCTTTGGCTACCCCAACGTATCCTGGGCCAACCCCGGCCCAAGTAACAACACCCACTTTTACAACTGTATTTGGCTGTTTGGTTCCATTAGTCTGCCTACAGCTAGAGCAAGCTATTAAGCAGCTAAAGAAGCAAACGATCAAAACCATCTTAACAGCTTGATTAGAAATGCTAAGCATACATCGTTTCAAGAACAAGTAGTTCTGTGAATACATTGTCGATCCTACCTTTCATTGAGTTTCATTGGGATTGCGCTTCTTGAAAAACAAATACGCTTAGAGCAATGGAGACCAAATTTGCCGCAAGAATGTGCATAGCAATAGCACCGGTGGCAAACCCTAATCTAAATACGGATTCATTTAGCACGCCATACTCCTGGCAATATATAATCGCTAAACCTAAAAGAATTGGTATATCGACTAAGAAAACTACTTTAGTAAAAAAGGACATTGAAACTATTTGCTCGTTTAGTTCCTCCAAAAATTCTTTCTTATTTTCTTTAGTTGGGCCATCTGGCAAATTGCCTAGTTCTTCTATCGTTTTTTCTTTAATATTTTCACAGTTTTTAATGGCTGAATGCCCTATAAGATCGTTAAGAAAAACCACAAACAAGTAGATGCCACCAGAAGAAATGGTTGCAAAGTGAATTACACTCGCTGAAGGGCCGTGATAAATAAGCAGGAAAATTACAAGTACCAGAAACAGGACCATCACCCAAGTTATCGAGTAGACGAATCTAAGCTTACGTTCAACGCGGCGAGCCATTTGCCTACATTCTGATGGGATAGCTTTATCTCTTATCAATCTCCCTCTTTCTTGACTTGCCTCGTCATTAACAAAGAAAAGGCTTACAACACTGCTCAAGTTTGTTGCCACTAGCCAAGCAGCTGTAACAAAGATGGTTTGCTCCACTTGGCCATTTTCCTTCGGTACAAACTTCCACAACCCTAAAGACTGAAGCCAATTGCTAATCTTCAAATAGTACATGGGGCTCATCACGGCAGTAGACAGCACCAAGAAATTCCAAATAATGGTTATGATAGTGCGAGTATTAGGTTTGTGAAACGTAGATAGGGCCATTGTTTTATTTAACTTAAACTCGTAAGGCTGCGTGCTTATCTGCCAAATGCAGATTCAATTCTGTTCCCAAAGCTGCTTGATTGTATTCCCACCTTTTTGCAGCGGTGCTCAAAATTCGCCCTCCACATTTGGCCTATAAACGCTTTTCTTGGTCCGGGCCTTCCTCTAGCCTGTCCCGATCCAGGCGGTCTGATCCCCTTTTTAGCCGTTATGCTCCTTCGGACGAGTGAAGTTATAGCATAGGCTTTGTGATACATAAAGGACGTTATGTTGCACTATAATCATTGAGCAATTCTATCGAAGGAATCTTTCAAGTGCCTTTATAGTCAGGGTTTGATATTAAAGGCATCGACAGACTTTGGCGGATTATTATTGGGTTATTTAAATCGGCTTAAGGTGATCTTTAGCAAGCCGCTGTTTCAATCGGGCTGTAAGGCTAGTTGCATCTAGCCCACGAGACACGAAAAGTTCCGCAGCGTGAGCGCGCCAAATTAAATCTCCAGGCTCAAGAAACGTGGTGCGCAACTCGCGAATTGTTGAGACTGCCACTTCGGCCCAATTGCGAAACTCATTGAGCGGCCAAAGAGTCACACCTTTTAAGTGCGAGACAACACCTTGTGTAATTTTTGACACGGGAGTTACGAGCACCGGAATTATTCCGGTGCTTTTTGATGCGTCAAGATGATCACGCATCCAATTCGGGTGCAAGGAAACTCGTCGCGCTTTTTTCACATCAAGTGCAGAATCCTCCTGCGCTCCTGCATGATCTTCTAAAACGAAACATACACCACCCGCAATCCACTAAGGATCAGGAGAATCCTCAATTTCTTCCTTGCCAGCTTCAAAGACGATCAGTTCACCCAATACTCGATGTGCTTGTTCAAAAGGCCCTTTGTCCTTCGATTTGAGACCTTCAAAAACCATTTGCGACCGTGAGCTGCCGGCGGATTTTCTGATCATCAAGGCAGCCGACATCGCGGAATTTGAGGATGCGCTGAGCGACAGGTATCCGCATAGGGACAGCCGGGTGACGGCGACGGCGGCAAAGGAAGCCGCCTTTAAGCGCGGTTTGAATGCCTTGCGCCAGTTAGACCCGGTGGTGTGCAATAAGTTTCACGACGATGTCGTGATGCTGGCGGCGTGGGAGAGCGCCAGCCACGCCGAGCGGACAATTCGCCCGGCGGCGAGCGAGCCGCCACCGGCTGCTCAAGGCAATCCCTAGAGGCAGGAAAAGCAATGATGAACGATGAATGATGAATGATGAACGGCCGGAGGGCAGGCGGTCGCCTGAAGGCTGCCGTAAGCCTACCGCGCCCATTGCCATGGGATTTGTCTCCCTTATTCATCATTCATCATTTTCAGAGCGGACGGATCCAGATATTGCGATAGCGCACAGGATTGCCGTGATCCTGTAGCTTCAACGACGCCTTCGGCCCGTGGGCGATGTAGAGCGCCGGCTTGTCGTGCCAGGTGTTGCCGTATATCTCGACGTTGTTCTGGATCAACACGCCATTCTGCAAGACGGTGATGCGGGCGCGCTCGGTGACTTTGCCTTGCTCATCAAACTTCGGCGTTTTGAATATGATGTCGTAGGTCTGCCACTCGCCGGGCTTGCGGCAGGCGTTGACGAGCGGCGCATACTGCTTGTAGATGGCCCCGGCCTGGCCGTGAAAGTAAGTCTTGTTGTCGTAGGAATCGAGCACCTGCACTTCGTAGCGCTCCATCAGAAAGACGCCGCTGTTGCCGCGCTCCTGGCTGGTGCCTTTGACTTCAGCGGGCGTTGCCCACTCGATGTGCAACTGGCAGTCGCCGAATTCCTGTTTGGTGGCGATGTCGCCGGTGCGCGCCGCGACCTCCATGTAGCCGTCCCTGACTGTCCACTTCGCATCAGTGCTGCCTGCGGCGCTGCGCCAGGCGGACAGGTCACGGCCATCGAACAGGACGATGGCGTCCGACGGCGCATCGCTCGGCGTGCGGCCCGGCGTGACGATGGGCGGCTCGGTTTTCGGCGGATCGAAAGGCTTCAGTTCTTGCATAGCTTGACTTGACCCCACAATGCTAGAAATGATCATAATTGCGAGCGACGTAAACGCCATCAGCGCGCTGATCTTCAACCATCTCGATTTGAGCATTCGCATAGTCTCTCCCTCGAATTGATGTTCACGATTGGCAAGAAGCACACTCTAAGCCGCCGCCTTGTCCGGCGCAAGCCGAAATCGCCACTCATGCTCAGGGCTGTAACAAAGTAGGTTGACAACTAAAAAAAGGACCTAACCCAGTTAATCTGTAAGTTGAAAGACTAAACAGAGCCGGAGGAAGGTCTCTATGAAGTATAACACTGCTGGTCTGGAGCTTGACGCTTTAGACGATGCTTTCTTCTTTGCTGTAGGCAGCCTCTATGAACATCTTCAGAATCTTAATGACCGCCTCGATCCGCACGGCATCCGCTATGCGCTTGCAGTTGCTTTGGTTTTCATCATCCTTGCTAAACTTGCTGGCGAGCAGGTACCTCGCGAGATAGCTCAGCGGGTAGAGTTGCGAAAAGAACTTCTCCAACAAGCCCTCCACTTTGACCGCGACACAGTGCCGCATCCGATTACTTATTCTCGAATACTGGGCAAGGCCGTTGATATAGAAAGAGAAGTGGAAAAACTAACAAGCGGCAAGAAGCGTAACGAGGTGAGCTATGGAGTAACAAGCCTAAGCTACAAACAAGCAAATGCGTTGAAGTTATTGGAGATAGTGCAAAAGCATTGACAGATAGAAAACAGGCTACACTATCGGAGAGACTGGACACGGAGAGAGGATTATTGCAGGTTGCGAATAGGAGATGCGGCGCAGGCAATGGCAGTAATAAACAATCTGGTAATGGGGCTGGCGCTGAGGGAAGGCTCCAAGTACCTGCCCGATGCGAGAAGGAAGTAGAACGCTCAACCACTTGAAGGGTTAAAGCTCATCTTGCGCCGTTAACCCAGACTCTGTTACAGCCGTGAAACAAAGGGTAATCTAATTGACACGGTTATAATGTAGGACTATCGTTATCTGGTTTTCGACCATTCGGATCAGGCGGCAGCCACATGGCCGTACCCAATCGATTCCTCCGGCTTGTAAGGTAATAGGGTTTGAAACCAAGAATAGATTGATGAAAGACTATCACATCAATATTTTTTACCAAGAGGATAAACAAGGCTACATTGCCGACATTCCTGACCTTGAAATGTGCTCTGCCTTCGGTCAAACGCCAGCCGAAGCACTCGCCAAAGTTGAAAAAGAAAAACAGCGTTGGCTCGAAGCAGCCGGTGCTGCCGGAAGGCCAATTCCCGAACCGCAATACCGACCTGAAATTTACACCTCGAACGGAATCGCCTTGACTGACGGCGCAGAAGTCGATCAAGCCCATACATCCTATGTTGAAATTTTTAACTACATCGTAGAGAGAGTAGCTCAACATCAATGCATACTATTTCTAGGCTCTGCCATACACACCCTTCCTCCTCCTGAACTCCCGCAATATAGTTACCCAAAAGAGAAGGCTCCTCCTATTGCCAGCCAGTTGTCTAAAAATCTGGCAGAGAAGAGTAATTATCCGAACCGTGACTGGTGGAATTTGCAAAGGGTCGCACAGCATTTTGAAACTAGACTTTTCCGGTCCCGTCTGGTGGAAGAGATTAAGAAAGAGGTTTACGTAGGGCGCGAGCCGTCTGAGATTCTCCAAAAACTGGCGGACCTTGAGTTTCCTATTGTTATCACCACGAACTACGACCAGCTTTACGAACAGGCGCTGGACAAAAAGGCCGAACAGGAGAAGGCCGCCGGCAAGCCCGCGACGCAATATCGGCGCAGCGTCTATAACCCGAATACCCAAAACAAGACTAAAACGGTTGATTGCTTGCGAAACCCGGATTTCAAGCAGCCATATATTCTCAAGATTCATGGAGATGTGGACAAGCCGGAATCGATTGTGCTCACCGATGAGGATTACATACAGTTCGTCTTGCGTATGAGCGATAAGCATCCCTACCATCCATTCGGCAATAATATTCTGGCGCACCTTATGAAGTGGCCGACCCTATTTATCGGCTATAGCCTGGTCGATTATAACCTGCGGCTCCTCTTCAAGACCCTGCGGTGGAAATTAGACGCCGCGTATATTCCTCCCACCTACTCGGTCGACAAGAAACCCGATATCTTAATCCGTGATGTGTGGGAAAGCCAGCGGCGTTACGTGTCGTTTATCGTCCAGAACCTTTGGAATTTCGTCCCCGAACTCCATGCCGCCGTCAAAGGGGGGCCGAAATGACAGCGATCACAAAGGACCCGCCTCTGCCGGAATCGCCCTACCGAGGAATTGAGTCGTTTCGTTATATAGACCAGCGCATCTTCTCTGCGCGTGAAGACGAAACGTGGGACCTTTTGAGCAATATATTGATTTATCGCGGAGTCTTGTTGTACGGGGATTCCGGATCGGGGAAATCTTCGCTCGTAAATGCCGGGCTGATTCCAGGAGCATTGGAAGAGAAGCTCATAGCCAACCGTCTGCGAATACAACCCCGACACGGCAAGGAGTTTAAAATCGAACGCATTTCTACCGAATCCGAAGATAAGCCTCCTTACCTTTCTTCGGCCTTCATCGAGGAGGGTTCCGATAAAGATGAAGCTTTGAGTCTGGATATTTCCTTGGGAGATTTTTGGGAGCGTCTTCAGAGACTTCGGAAAGCGCCCGACGAGCATCAACCGCTCGGTGAGCCTCGCCCGCTTTTAATCTTCGACCAGTTCGAAGAGTTCATCACCATCTTTGAAGAAGCCCTTCGCGGTGGGGAAACATCCGAAGCGAAGCTCGCGCAGAAAGAGGCTCCCGGAGTCCAGCAAGCTGTTCTGGATACGCTCACCAGATTGATTGACGACGACACATTGCCTGTCAAGCTTCTTTTCGTATTCAGAGAAGATTACCTGGCAAAGCTGAATCTTCTTTTCCAGACCTGTCCCGATGTGTTGGATCAGTACGTGAGATTGCTGCCGCCGCGCGTGGAGGAAGCGGAAAAGATCATACGCGCGCCGTTTGCTGATGATCTGAAGAGCAACTTCATCAAAGATGCGCCCGGCGAGGGAGGCAAGGAGATACCTGAGTCGTTGGCCAAAACCATAGCCGCTCAACTTCGGGAGCGCAGTGAGAGCGGCTTTATCAATCTCTCGGAGCTACAGATCATATGCCGCAAGCTTTGGGAATCGCCCGACCCCGTCCGCCTCTTCGAACAAAAAGGGGGCATCCAAAAGATATTGGAAGACCACTGGGCAGACGTGCTTGCAGAGATGGATGAACTATATGACCCGGCCATCGCGTTGCTCAGCCGCATGGTCACTTCCTCAAATACGCGCAACATCATTTCCGAACCTGATCTCAGGGATAACGAAAAAGTTAATTTCACGCCTGCGCAGATTGACGCGGCTCTAGAAGCCCTGGTCGACCGCAATCTCGTCAGGCGCGAGCCTCGCAATCAAATATATTTCTACGAGATCGCCAGCGAATTCCTCGTCCCTTGGATACGAGAGAAAAAGACGGCGCTGCTTGCAAAGATAGAGGCTCGCAAGCTGGCCGCCGAAAAGAGAAAACGCAATCTGTGGATCGGAATCAGCGTCCTCAGCCTGCTCCTTATTGTAGCGGTCGGCTTATTGGTCTATGCTTTGTATCTCCGTCAGTCAGAGCAGCAAGCGCAGGAAGCGTTGACCGATCAAAAAGAACGTTTAGAAAACACTGTCGTGCTGTTGGACAAGCTGACTAATGTAGACCCGCAAGAACGCCTGACAGCCGTTACTGGTTTACGCGACCTACATAAAGAAGGGCAACTCCCGCCCGGCCTCGTCCCCGTAATTTTAGGGGTTATATCGAAGGATGAATCTCAAGAAGTATCTAACGCGGCCTCTTATTTTCGTGACGTGGCGGCTGAAGAGGCCAAAAAGAAACTGAAGCCGCCGACCACACCTGAATTGCAGCCGCGCGCTTACATCAAGATAGCGAGTGATAAGCAGCGTGCGCGCGCCGACAAAATCGCCGCCGCGCTAAAGGGGCTCGGATTTGACATTCCGGTTTATGAATCAGTAACCAGTCAGCGCGCGCCCTCAAACAACCAGTTACGTTATTACAAAACGGATGATGGATCCAACTCATCACCAGGAGCGCCTGATCCCAATGATGTTCTACGCATAATCCAGACTACAGATAAGCCGAACTGGTCTGCCGTCGCACTCAAATTCTCTTCCAAAATGCGGCCAGGACATTTTGAGATATGGTTTGCAGACGACATAGAGAGGGGCATGCTAATTGTTACTTTTTTCAATCCCCAATCGAATAAGGGTGTGCATCTTTCCAACATCACAGTGATTTTAACGCCAGTAGACGGGGGCGCACGTATCACCGGAAAGTCCGCCAGACTAGTCGCGCCGCCAGGCGAGTATTTCTTATATGTTGAAGCCCCTGGTCATGTTTTACTGGATGGCTCGTCGGGTGCAAGCAGCATCGTTGAGATTAAAGCCGGACAGAAAACCGAAAGAGAGATTGCCACTGATATCGTTGATCGGTAACCATCTTGATTAAAGCCGCATCAGGCCGGCACGGTTGTTGCAAAGTAACTTACGGAGTGAAGGGCAGCTACTTCTTTGGAGTGCGCCGACGAGTCGGCGCTTTTGAGTTGGCCATCATGGTTTTAGCCTGACTCCAAAGCGGTGACTTGTCACCACACCCCAAAGATTGCTTTGACTTTGCAACAGCCCTGCACTCATGCTCGTTTGACATGCGCGCCGCCGGCAGAGACACTTAACATAAGGACACTGTGAGCTGCTGTGACTCTCTTGCTGGAAGGTTGCAACGGTGGCGAAACCCCACGTCAATGACTCCCTCTGGTACAAGCATGCAGTCTTTTACGAAGTTTATGTCCGCGGCTTTTATGACTCGAACGCTGATGGCATCGGCGATTTTCCGGGCCTGACCGAGAAGCTCGACTACATTCGCGACCTCGGCGTCGATTGCATCTGGCTGCTGCCGATGTACGCCTCGCCGCTGCGCGACGGCGGCTACGACATCGCAGACTTTTACGCGCTGTTGCCCGAATACGGCACGCTCGACGAATTCAAGACGTTCCTCGACGCGGCGCATGCGCGCGGCCTGCGGGTTATCATCGACCTGGTGGTCAATCACACCTCCGACCAGCACCCGTGGTTTCAAGAGGCGCGGCTGTCGCCGCATTCGCCGAAGCGCAACTGGTACGTCTGGAGCGACACCGACAGCCGTTACCCACAGGCGCGCATCATCTTTACAGACGCCGAGCGCTCGAACTGGACGTGGGACGAGCAGGCCGGGGCGTTCTACTGGCATCGCTTCTTCAGCCACCAGCCCGACCTCAACTATGACAACCCGGAAGTCGAGCAAGCCATCCTCAATGTCGTCAAGTTCTGGCTCGACTTCGGCATTGATGGCTTTCGCGTTGACGCTGTGCCTTACCTCTACGAGCGCGAAGGGACGAATTGCGAGAACCTGCCCGAAACCCACGCCTGCTTGAAACGCCTGCGCGCCTTTGTCGATACGCATTACCCTGAAGCGTTGCTGCTTGCCGAAGCCAACCAGTGGCCGGAAGACGTGGTCGCCTATTTTGGCGACGGCGACGAATTCCAGATGTGCTATCACTTCCCCATCATGCCGCGCCTGTTTATGGCCATCCGCCAGGAGGATCGCCGGCCTATCGTCGAAATCCTTGAGCGCACGCCGGCCATCCCGCCGAACTGCCAGTGGGGCATGTTCCTGCGCAATCACGACGAGCTGACTTTAGAGATGGTCACCGACGAAGAGCGCGATTACCTCTACAGCGAATATGCCAAGTCGGCGAAGATGCGTTTGAACCTCGGCATACGGCGGCGGCTCGCGCCTTTGCTCGACAACGGGCGGCGGCGCATCGAGCTGATGCATGGCCTGTTGCTGGGAATGCCGGGCAGCCCTTTCCTTTACTACGGCGACGAGATCGGCATGGGCGATAACATCTATCTCGGCGACCGCGACGGCGTGCGCACGCCGATGCAATGGTCCATAGACCGCAACGGCGGATTCTCGCGCGCAGACTTCGCGCAGTTGTACTTTCCGGTGATTATGGACCCGGTTTATGGCTACCAGTCGGTGAACGTCGAATCGCAGCAGCGTTATGAATCGTCGCTGCTCAACTGGATGAAGCATATCATCCACGTCCGCAAGCAGCATCAAGTATTCGGCTGCGGCAAGATGGAATTCATCAAGCCCGAAAACCGCAAGGTATTCGCCTTCACGCTCTCCTACGAAGGCGAGACGGTTCTCTGTGTCTACAACCTGGCGCGCTCGGCGCAGCCGGTCAGCCTCGACCTGCAAGCCTGCGAAGGGCGCGTGCCCATCGAAATGATAGACCGCACGCCGTTCCCGCAGATCACCGGCCAGCCATATCAACTCGCCCTCGCGCCCTATGGCTTTTACTGGTTTCTGCTCTCAGATGGCAGAGCTTAGAGCGGATTGCAATCGGGAGTAGCGCAATCTAACAGATTGCGCCGTGACTCGCGCAAGCTAACCGCATTGCGCTACATAGAGGCGAGGCGGTCAGCGGCTCGTTTCGGTTTCGCTCAATTGCAGACGCCCGCGCCGCAGGCCGTAAAACTGAAAGCGCTTTGGCGCAAGCGCCAGAATGCGCGGGTCGCGGCCGGTGTAATAGATCAACAACGACCCGTAAGCCGTCTCTTGCATCTCGCCCAACAGGTGATATTTTCCAGCCGCCATTTCGAGCGGGCTCGCGCGCTCGCCGCCGCGAGTCACGACGTTGGGCCGCGTGATGAGCGCGTATTCTTTGCCGTCCAGGTCGAGCGCCTCTTTCATGCGATTTTCAATCGTCGCAAAGCAGCGGTCGCTTTCTGGGAAGGCGAGCCAGACGCTCGGATTCTTGACCGCCACCGGACACAGACCTTCGGGGATGATCTCTTTGAGCGTCGCGGCGAATTCATCAAACGTCGCCAGCTCCGGGTTGCGAATCTCCTGAATGAATCGCGTCGCTTGACGGATCAGCAGCCCGCCATAAGCGATCACCGCAAGGGCAACCAGCGCCATTCCGAAGCGATGCGCCAGCCTGCCGCGCGGCCAATTCATCGTGCGCCATGCCGAGATGCGCGCCATCGCGTCACGCAAGAGAATGCCAACGCCAATGGCGAACCACGGCGCGATGTGCGCCATGTAATAAATGCGCTTGTGGCTGACGATCAGGGCGTGAAACAGCACCACCGTCACAATGGCGATGAAGACGCGGGCGCGCGGCTCTTCAATGAGCCGCCCGCCGCGCCACCGGCGTATCAGGACGAATGTGAGATAGATTACCGCGCCGACGCTGAGCAGTTGAAAGACGCGCAGCGTCGCCTGCGGCAAGTTGTCAAACATGGCGCTGCCGGCGAGCCACTTGCCGTAACGCAGGCGCTCTTCGAGCAGGTTCTGCCAGATGCCCGCCGGCGACAGCGCGCGAAAGTGCAGGTCGTCGGTGCGGTATTGCTGCACCAGATTCCGGTAATCGATGATGTCGTAAATGATCTCGTAGGCCATCACCGCCACCGCCGACAGGCCGAACAGGTAGAGCGGGCGCTCCTTGAGTGCGCGCCAGCCATCGCGCAGCAGGATCAGCACCCCGATGACGATGATCATGTAAAGAATGTTGGTGTGACTCATCACGCCACAGCCGACGGCCAGTCCCGCAGCGATGTAATAGCCGGGCCGCTGGCGCTCGCGGGCGATTTCGTAAAGGTAAAAAGCCAGCAGCGCGAAGGTCGCCGGCGCATAGTCGTTGCGGATCAGGCGGCTGCGTTCGAGGAACGTCTGGTCGCCGACCAGCATCAGCACGGCAAACATGCCCGCCCGCCAGTCGAAGAGGCGGCGGCTAATCAGGTAAACCATCAGCAGCGTCGTGACGGCGGTAACCAGGTTGAAGATGCGCCCCTGTTCTATCCCCAGGCCGAACAGCTCGCACACGCCGGTGATCATCCAGAAGTAGACCGGCCTGAGCGAATGCCAGACGTTCTCGATGTTGCCGCCCAGCAACCGGAACATCGGCCACGCGAACTTCCCGCGGTACATGACCTCGTAGGGCAGTTGCAGGATCATGGCCTCGTCGCCCTCCGGCACAGGAATCGTGCCGAGTCGCTGCGCGGCGACAAAGGCGAAACCGCCAATCAGCAACAGCAGCGCCCCGAAGTCGGCGCGCGCCCGCAAGGCGTGCCACCACCCGGAGCCTTTCCCGGTTGCCGAGCCTTGCGCCTGATCGGTCGCCGCTGTCGCGTCCGCTTTGTTGAGAGCTTCTTTCATCGAATGATCGTCGTTGTCAGATGGGCTTCACTCTTCGACCGGCGCGACTTCGTTGATCGTCACGCGAATCAGGCGCAGCGGCTCGGCGCGCTTCGCCTTGAGCGGACGCGCCAGCAGGCGGACGCGCTCATTGAACGTTCTGAAGACCTGTTGAATCGGCGCTTCGATACCTCCGCCACTGACTTCAATCTGTTCCAGCTCAACATTGCTCTGGCCATCAACGATCACCAGTTGCCAATCCGAGCCGGAGGCGGCTTCGAGTTGCAGTTGATAGATCGTCTTCGGCTTGAGCGCGACGGCGTCAATCGTCTGCGCGCCGTCAGCCGTCGCGTTTTTCTCCGGCGGCGTGATTATCAATCCTTGCTCGCCCGCCACATCATAACTCTTATTCCAGACCGGTCGCGCGGCGGCAATCTGTGCGTCGGTCGCGTGACCGCGCCAGCGGCGGAAGAAGGTGTAATGCTCAGGCGTTCGGGTCAGAAAGCGCGGATCGTTGCCGGTGTAGTAGACGCGGAAATTTCCGTAGGGCGTATTGCTCAGCTCGCCAAGCAAGTGGCCATCATCATCCAGCACACGCGCCCAGTAATCGGGATTCTTGGGCCGCACGATCAGCGCGTAATCTTTGCCGTCGATGTCTATGGCGTCGGCCATGCGGCGCTCGATGGTCGCAAAGCAATCGTCCTTTTCGACGAACGCCAGCCACATCACCGGCGCTTTGACGGCTGCCGGGCAGAGGTCGTCGGGAATGATCTGGCGCAACGCCGCTTTCATCTCATCAAAGCGCGCCAGCTCAGGGTTGCGGACTTCGCGGAGATAGCGCACCGTCTGCCGCGCCCACAATGCGCCATAAGCGAGCAGCGCCACGGCAAGCGCGCCAATGGCTATCACTCGCGCGGCGAGCGCATGCGGCCAGCGGGCGCGCAACGTGTCGCGCACAACGCTCAACCCATCGCTGAACATCACGCCGACCGCGAGCGCATACCAGGTAATCAGATGGACGTTGTAATAACCGGCCTTGTGCGTGATGACCGCGAAGAAGAGCGCCGAGATGAGCGCAACCACCAGCAAGCGAACACGCGGCTCGCGCGTGACGACGCGCCGTTTGATGGCGAGCGCCAGCCGCACCAGCAGATAAACCATGGCTACGGCAATCAGCAATTGAAAGAGGTGCAACAACGTGCGCGGCACGTTCGGGAAGTAAACATCATAGGCGTTGTACCAGCGCACGTAACGTCGCGGCTCATCCAGCAGATTCGCCCACAACCCTGACAGCGAAAACATGCCGAAGTGCAAATCGTCGCTGCGGTACTGCGCCCGGGCATTTCGCCAGTCGAGGAGGATATAGACGACTTCGTAAGCCATCACCGCGAAGGCGCTGGCCAGAAAGAGGTAGAGCTTTGACTGTTTGAACAACCGCCAGCCGTCGCGCATCAGCATCAGCAGCACTACGGCCGCGATCATGTAAAGGATGCTGGAGTGGCACATCACGCCACAGCCTGCGGCCAATCCCGCGCCGACATAAAACCGCGCCTGCCCGCGCCGCTCGGCTACGTCGTAGAGCCAGAAGGCGAGCAGGGCAAAGAACTCCGCGGCGTAGTCATTGCGCAGCAGCCGCGCACGCTCCAGCACCGTTTGGTCCGACGCCATCAGCACGAGGGCCGCAAGCCCCGCGCGCCAATCGAAGAGCCGCCGACCGAGCAGATAAACCATCATCATGACGAGCGCCACGGTGATGAGATTGAAGACGCGCCCTTGAAGGACGCCGAAGCCGAAGAGCTTGAGGAAGCCGCTCAACAGAAGAAAGAAGAGCGGCGTCAGCGAATGCCAGACCTGAGTGATGTTGCCGCCGAGGAAGCGATACATCGGCAGCGCCAGATGACCGCGCGTCAGCACCTCGTAAGGCACCTGTAAGCTGTACGACTCGTCGGTCTCATAAACCGGCACATCGCTGATCCGCACTGTAGCCACCAGCAGGAAGCCGCCCAGCACCGCGGCGAACAACAGCAAATCCCATCGCGCCGCGAGCCTGTATAACTTCACACGCTTTATCTCTGGAGCCTGAACGTCCTGAAGCTGTTGCATAAGGGCCATTCAACGATGAACATGCGTGAGCCGAGTTAAACACAGAGACACAGAGGCACGGAGATAGCACGAAGGGTTTCTCTGTGTCTCCGTGCCTCTGTGTCTCTGTGTTTAACTTTCATTGCGTCTTCCGCCTCGCCCCGCCACACAGGTTACTTTCTTTGACCGCTTTCGCTCTGCGCGTGCTTGATCGTGCGTGTCAGACCGGTGGCCACGGGCTTGCCTTCTTCGTCCACCATCTTATAGAAAGGGTCGCGTAGCGCCTCGTCGAGCGTGATGAAGCGTACGCCGGTCGTCTTTAACCAGGCGAGGATTTCGCCGAGCATATCGCAGGTGAACTGATCGGCTTTGAAGACCAGTATCTGCTTGACGTCATGGCCGGCCAACTGGCGAGCGGTTTCACGCGCCTTCGTGGCGGTGTCGAGCAGCAGGCTCTTGAAGTAGACCTTCAGCAGATTGACGCAGGCGTCGTCTTTGCGCGACATCGCCGCGCAGTAGATGCCATTGAAAGTTTCGTCGAGCGCGTCAATCGTCGCCGGCGCGACCGTGTAGCCGTTGTCGCGCAGGTATTGATCGATGCGGGCGCGGGCTTCGGGGTCGAGGCTGACCTTCATGCGCGGGAAGCGAAAATAGCGCGGCTGTCCCGGCGTCTTCGGTTGATAAGGGCCGACGGCTTGCTCGTTGCGCGCGATGTCGGCGATGAACTCTTCGGCGGACGATTTGTTGGGCTTCTTGTGGCTGAAGGTGAGCAGGCCGAGCCGGTGGCCGCTGGCGACCCAATCCGAGGCGAGCTGCCCGTCCATCCCCTGACCGATGGCAAAGTCAACCACAGGCGGCATCTGCTGGGCTTTGAGCGCCGCCAGCAGGTGGTCGAAATTTTCGCGGCTGTCTTCGCGCTCGCACCAGTTGTCGACATCGTTCGGGTCGCCGGCGCTGCGCACTTGATCGTTCAAGGTCAGGGCGATTTCCATGCCATCGAGCGGCCGGCCCGAAGCGCTCTCTTCCGTCTGTTCCTTATTGCGCGCTTTGAGCGCCGCCAGTTCCGGGATGTTGTTGAGGTCTTCCATGCAGCGGGCCACCGGCGGCTTATCGCTACTCCGGGCCGGCTGTTTGCAGGCGGTGGCGCCGATTGTCAAAAGCAGGGTGATGGCCAGCAGAAGGATTGCGGTTACGGTTTTCAAACTGATTTCAGGCCTCCATCGATCCTGAACATCGCCAGCGCGGCGCGGGCGAGCGATCATGCTTGCCTGAAAGGATTAGGCAAAACCACGAAGCCAACTGCGCCCCTCGCCCCGCAGTTCGCCCCCTGGCGGCACACGGTCAGGAATCTTCCACTGTATGAATTCCCCAGCGGGAAGCTTATTCTACTTGGCCGTCCGTGGTTCAATCAAGAAAGCCGCGTCAAGGCAGGTTTTCGATCAACAAGCGCAGCGCGTTGCGCCCCATGATCTTGCCGGTCTCTTCGTCGCTGAAGCCTTCTTCCAAAAGCGCGTCGGTGATCTGGACGACGCCGCTGATGTCGAAAGGCACCGTGACCGCGCCGTCATTATCTGAGCCCAAGGCGACGTGATCAACGCCGACGACGTTCGCCGTGTAGCGAATGGCGCGGGCAATCGCTTTCGCATCATTGCCGCAAACCGCCGTATCCCAGAAGCCGATGCCGATGACGCCGCCGGTGCGGGCGATGCCTTTCAGTTGCTCGTCGCTCAGGTTGCGAGTGTTGTCGCAGGTGCCTTTGACGCCGGTGTGCGATACCACCACGGGGCGCGTGGCGATGGCCAGCACATCGTCAATCGTCTGCGGCGAGGCGTGCGCCAGATCAACGATCATCTTCTTCTCTTCCATGCGGCGGATCATCTCGCGCCCCTTGTCGGTCAGGCCGCCTTTGCTGACGCCGTGCGCCGAGCCGGCGATGTCGTTATCGAAGAAATGCGTCGGCGCCATCATGCGCACGCCCGCGGCAAACAGCCGGTCAATGTTGTCGAGGTTGCCGTCGAGCGCGTGCGCGCCTTCGATGCCGAGGAAGCCGGCGGTGATCCCCGGCTCTTTGATGCGTCGGTCGAGATACGCCGACAGCTCTGCCGAAGTGCGAATCACGGTGAACTTGCCGCCGGAGCGCTCGGCGGTATCCTGGAGCTTGTGGGCTTGATAGATGGCCCGCTCAGTCAAACTGCGCCAGGCTTTTATCGGCCAGCGCTCGGCGACCGCAAGCAGCGTAATGTTGTCGGTGTCGCCGGTGTTATTCTCGATGTTCATGTTGCGCGGTGTCTTGGTGACGATGGTAAAAGCTTGCAGCGCAACATTGCCGTCGATGAGGCGCGGAATGTCAACGTGGCCGCGGCTGCCGCGTTCGAGCAGGTCGCGCGCCCAGAGCAGGGAATCGGCGTGCAGGTCAGCGACCAGCAGCTTCTTATGCAGCTCGACGGCGCGCTCGCTCGCCTGGTAGGGCGGCGGGTTGAGCACGACGTTCATGCGCTTTTCGACCTGCGCCGGCACGACGAAAAAGAGGATGCCGAGTCCCAGCACGACAAGGATCAGCAGGACGAAGAAGAGGCGCTTGAAGAATTTTTTCATAGATACTTTTGGGAGTGACAAGTAACGCGGAGAGAAGTCAGGAGTCAGAATTCAGAAGACAGAATGGATAAGGAAGTCGGCTTCGCCTCCAGTTCTTATTCTGACTCCTGACTCCTGATTCCTGACTTCCTCTTTCTTGTCACTTGTCACTCGTCACTTGTCACCATCTTAAGAAGCGCCTTCGGCGATGACGCTCTGAACGTGGGCGTCGCGGGCGGCGCGCAGGCGGTCGAATTCGGCGGCGACGTCTTCGTCGCGGGCGCTCAGCTCTTCAACGTTGATCTCGGCAAACTCGATGACCTTCATATCAACGAACGCCTGTTGAATGCGCGGCCCCCAGAGCCCGATATCTTTCAGCGTCGGCACGATACGCGAGAAGAGCATCTTGGTGTACTGCTGCATGAAGGGCGACTGGCGCACATAGCTGACGCAGCCTTCGACGTCGAGGTCGAGATTCTGCCATATCTCTTCGGCCATGAAACGGTCGCGCATCAGGTAGCAAGCTTCGACGGCAAACGCCTCGCGCTCGTCGCGCTCGCGCTCGGTCAGGTGCGGGTAATAATCGCGCAGGGCGAGCCGTCCGAAGGCGACGTGGCGCGCTTCATCCTGCATGACGTAGGCGTTCAAGGCCTGACCGAGCGGCTCGGTTGCCAGGTCGCGGATCGTGCCGAAGGCCGCCAGCGCCAACCCTTCGATGATTACCTGCATGGCCAGGTAGGTGAAGTCCCAGCGCCCGTCGCTGATCGCCTGGTCGAGCAGCGTTTTCAGGTGCGGGTTGATCGGGTAGGCGAGGTTGAGCTTTTCTCTGAGATAACGCGAGTAGACTTCGACGTGGCGCGCTTCGTCAAAGACCTGGGTGGCGGCATAGAACTTCGAGTCGATGTCGGGGACGGTCTGAACGATCTTGGCGGCGCAGATCAACGCGCCCTGCTCGCCGTGCAGGAATTGCGAGAAGCGCCAGGCGTCGAGGTGCAGCCGGGTCTCGCCTCTCTTCTTCTCGTCCATCTGCTCCCAGATCGGCGAGCCGTATATCGAGATGTAATAGTCGGGGAAGCCGAGCGGGTTCGCGAGGTCAACTTCGATTGACCAGTCGAGGCGGTCGCTGGCGTTCCATTGTTTCGTCTTGCCCTTCTCATAAAGCGTCAGCAGCTTGTCGCGGCTCTCATCATACTCCCAGTTGAAGACGGTGGTTGACCCCTGGTTCGGCACCTGCCACCGGGTCTGTTCGACGGGCAGCGTATACATTCGTGTGCTCATAGATGTGTGGGCTCCTTGCGAAGAAATTTGTCAGGGGTCCGAGGAACGCTCACGAGCGTAAACGCTCTGGCGCAGCCAAGTCAAGCAGGCGGCTGCGCCGCAGCCGCAAGGCAAAAGTAAAAAGTAAAAAGGCAAAAGTGACGGAGCCGGAATAAGAGATAGCTTCAACTACTTATTTAATCCCCTGCCGACCTTTTGCCTTTTTACTTTTTACTTTTACCTTCGTGCGCAGCACGTCAGCGTTCGGCGACGATGTGGAAAGAAAACTTCAGCTCGTCTTTGACCTTGATCGTTCCCCCGGCGACCGATACGGGGCGGATGCCATAGTCGGTTTGCCGCAGCGCGAACTGTCCTTCGGCTTGCAGGCTGGTCGCGAGGAAGGTGACGAAGGCGTTGAGGGTGAGAGGGCGTGTCGTGCCGTGCAGGGTCAGCTCGCCGTTGATGCGGGTTTCGTATTTGCCTTCTTCGACGCGCGTGGCTGTGATGGAGGCGCTCTTGAAGGTAATCTCCGGGTAGCTGTTTACGTCTAACACCTCATTGCGCATGGTCGCTTGAATCTTGTCGCGGTCGCTGTCGCTCACCTTGTCGGTGATGGCGAGCGAGTCGGCTTTGACCGTGAATTGCAAGGCCGCGGGCGTCACCGTGCCATAAGTAAATTGTGCCATGCCGGAGAAGTCGCGGATAGCGATGGTGTGATCGTGCCCGGCGACCGAAGAGAGCAGACCGCCGACCAGGGCGCGAACCGTGAAGCGGCTCTGAGCGGCGTTGATCTTATAGCGCCCTTCGGATGGCGGCACGCGACCGGGCGCGGCTGACGGCAGCGAGCCGGCGCACAGCAGTGTGACCGCGGCGGCGGTAAACATTCGAAAGCAGCGATGAGCAGTAGGCATGACATTCACCTCAAAACAACCTGGCAGCCTAACGAGGAAGTCACGGGTGGAACTGTTAATAGAGAGATGCTAACACCACGGCGGGCGAATGCCAACCGGGCAGTTGGGTTCGGGCAGACCACGCAAGAGGAAAGCAAAATAAATCACCGACAAGATTGATTCGCTCGCAGATAAGCTGTAGGATAAGCCTGCTTTTTTCATCGGTACTAGCAACAGCGCTCGCAGGTTGATTAATAAACAATTGAGATGCGGATTCGGAAACCGTGCCCCGAAGGCCAAAGAGTGGGTGATGAATCAGGACGACTTTGAGCGCTTCCTCGCGTGGCTCGACCCCGACCGCGATGAAGCGTGTGAGAAATATGAAAAGATTTACCGCCGGATCATGGTGATCTGTCGGGCAAACGGCATTCCGAAAAACGAGGTCGAAGAACTTGCCGACGATACAATCGACCGCGTCGTCCGCAAGGTGCCGGAGATTGCCGATTCGTACAAAGGCAATCCGGCGCCCTACTGTTACGGCGTGGCGCGCAATGTGATACATGAGTGGTTTCGCCGACCCAGGCTGCTCGTGCCGCCGCCGCCGCCGCCGCCCGACGTGGCGAAGGAGAAGGAGCGCTACGCCCGGTGTCTTGAGCATTGCTTGGAGCAGCTCGCGCCGGCAGACCGGCGGCGGCTGTTGGATTATTACGCCGCCGAGGGGCGGAAAAAGATCGAGTTGCGGCGGCAACTGGCCGCCGAGCTGGGAATTAGCGAAAACGCGTTGCGCATCCGCCTGAGCCGGCTGCGCGCGACGCTGAAAGAGTGCATAGAAGCGTGCCTGAAGCAGGACGGCGAATGAAATACTTTGCGCCCGCGGCACATAATGTAATGTGAGAGCAAATACAAAAGCAATAACCGATTATGGTAGAAGCTGACGAAAAAACCATCCGGCAGTACCTGCTGGGGGAGATGGCCGAGGCCGAGATGTCACATTTCGAAGAGCGTCTGATGACCGACGACGAGCTTTTCGAGATGCTGCGGGTCGTCGAAGACGAATTGATTGACGAGGCCGCGACACACGAGTTGTCCGCTCAGGAGCAAGCGCGCTTCGACAGCTATTTCTTAGCAGCGCCCGACCGCCGCGCCCGCCTTGAGCTGTCGCTCGCCCTGCACGAGCACGTCCACCCCGTGCCCGAACCTATGAAGGAAGATGATCCCGCAAAGATCGCGAACTTAAAAAAAACAAATGACCCTGCGGTCGTCGATTTCCTGGCAGCGAAGCAAGCAACGAACCAAGTACCACACCCTTCGCACGGGCGGTCCCGCCGTATTTATATGGGCTTAGCCGCCGCCGCTGCGGTCATTTTAATAGCCATCGGGCTGTGGCTCGACGGGATTATCCCGCCCCGCCCATCGTCCGACGTGAGCAAAGGACTTCAGGCGCTGAACCAGGCCTACCGCGAGCAGCGCCCGACCGAGGCGCGCATCACCGGATTAAGCTATGCCCCGTTGCCCTCCATCACGCGGGGCGGTCAGGAAGAACGGTTTGATCGCAGCGCCCGCAACCGTGCCGAACGAATCCTCCAGGATGAGGCTGACGCGCATCCCGGCGTGGGCTCCTATCACGCGCTGGGCCGCTTGTACCTGGCCGAACACCGGCTTGACGAAGCCATCGAGCAGTTCGACAAGGCCCTGAGTCTGAGCGATAAAGACGCGCAGCTGCACAACGACTATGCCGTGGCGCTGATGGAAATGGGCAAGGCCAAACGTCAGAAAGATGCTTTAGGCAAAAGCCTCGAAGAATTTGCCCGCGCCCTGGAGCATCTGGACCGTGCGCTGGCCCTGGACGCCACACTGCTCGAAGCCTTATTCAATCGCGCCCTGTGCCATGAGTACATGCAGTTGTATGGCCTGGCTAAAGAAGATTGGAAAGCTTACTTAGAGAAAGACTCGGACTCAGCGTGGGCGAATGAGGCGCGGCAAAGGCTCAAGCAACTCGAAGAACGCCCGCGCCAGTCGGCGCAAGCTAGCGCCCAGATTTTTGATGATTTCATCGCCGCTTACCAAAGCAAAGATGATGGACGAGCCTGGGAGATTATCTGCCGGAACCGCGATTGGCGCGGCAGCTTCATCGCGAACAAACTGATCGACGAATATCTCGACCTGGCCGTCAGCGGGCGTCGCGATGAGGCCGACGAACGAATCAAGCTCCTTTCTTATACGGGTGATCTGGAATACCGCCAGGCGCGCGACCGCTTCCTGGCTGACCTGTGCGGCTTTTACAAGGCGGCCACCGCCGCTCAACTAAAAGACGTTGTGCAGGCGCGTCGCTTAATAAAGGCAGGCCACGAGAGTTACTCCAACCCCAAACCGGACCTCGAAGAGGCGATCAGCCTCTACACCCGTGCCAAGGCGGGGTTCGAGCGCAGCGGCGATGTTTTGGAAGTAACGTACATCGCCTACTGGTTAGGTAATTGTTACCTGCAACAGTCGAAAGCCGAGGCCGGGCTTTCCTTGTTCGAGTCTCTGGGCAAAACTTGCGAACGCACGCAGTACCAGTGGCTGCTTGTGCAAAGTCTGATCGCCAGGGCGAACGCCAACACTTATACGAATGATCTCTCGATGGCGATCCGGCATACCAATCGCGCCCTGAGATTATCAAAAGAGATGGGCGACCCTATCGGCTATGCGAGGACGCTTTTCCAGCTCGCAGACGAGTACCGCTTTGTGGATAACTTCCAGAAAGCCGTCGAGCTGCACTTGCAGGATTTGCTATTAGCCCAGGTCTATTTCCCGCAGCCGGTACAGTTGTGGCGCAGCTATTTTTCAATCTCGCGATCACTCGACGGGCTGAACTTATACACGGCGGCCATTGATTTCCAGAAGGAGGCGTTGAATCTGGCCACCGAAGCAGAAGCTCCCCGGCTGATCTGCCGCTCTCATAATTATCTAGCGATCATCTTAGCCAAGTCCGGCAACTATGCGGAAGCGGCAAACCATGTGGGGCAGGCTCTGGAAATCGGGGACTCTTTCCCCGACCGCAGGGTCCGCATAGAGAACACCGCCAACTGCTTTCTGCAATTAGGGGCTATTTACCGGAAATCCGGTGAGTTTGGCAAAGCCGCAGATGTCTACGACCGGGCCATCGGGTTTTATGACGAGCTGAAGTCCTGGGCCTTCAGTTACGTGGCGCGCAAGGATAAATTGCTTTGCTGCCTGGCGCAAGGCCAATGCCCTTCGGTCGAGCAGGAAATGGAAACCGTGCTCAAGCTGTTTGAGCAGCACCGCGCCAAGATTCTAGAAGAGAGCAACCGCAGTACGTTCTTCGACGCTGAGCAGAGCATCTACGACCTGGCAATGGAGTTCGAGTATGCCAGGGGCGAGGCGAAAAAGGCCTTTGACTATTCAGAAAGGTGTCACGCCAGATCGCTACACGATTTGATTAGCACGAAGGTCGACATCATTGGCGACGCCCAAAATCCCGACATCAGTTTCGGCGCGCCTTCACAGCCGATGAGCGCCGAAACGGTACAAGAGCTTATGCCGGAACAGTCGCAGATCGTGCAGTATGCGGTCTTGAAGGACAGCCTGCTGATCTGGGTCTTGTCGAAGGATAAAACGGAAGTTTTCAGCAGTTCGCAGCGGATCTCTGCCGAGGAACTGAATAACCGGGTCCGCGGCTACCTGCAAATGGTCACCACACCGCCCGAAAACAACGCGGCAGCGATCTTAAGCGAGGCGGCTGATTTGTATGAGTTATTGATCAAGCCCATCGAGAAGCAACTCGACGGCAGCAAGCAGCTCTGCATCGTCGCCGACAAGATTTTAAACTACCTGCCTTTCGAGTCGCTGTTTTCGCCCGCTTCGGGGAAATACTTCATCGAAGAACATGCCTTCATGGTCTCCCCCAGCTCGACCATGTTCGTCCGTTGCTCGCAGGCCGCCCGCGAGAAGGCCGCTGGCGGCAGTGAGCCTCTGTTGAGCGTCGGCAACCCTTACTTTGATGGCCAGGCGTTCCCCGAATTGGCGGACTTGACTTCGGCAACCAAAGAGGCCAAAGGCGTCGCGGCCTGTTACCCCTTTCCCCGGCTGGTGGTCGAGGCGGCGGCGACAAAAAGCCGGGTCAAGGGCGAGATGGAAAAGGCCGAAGTGATTCACCTCGCCACCCACGCCATCATCGATCCGTGGAACCCGATGCGCTCGAAGCTGTTGCTGGCGAAAGACCCGGCGAGCATTGCGGCGGGCGACGCCGATAGCATTCTTCAAGCCTACGAGATCTATCGGTTGAATCTGACGCGCGCCAAACTCGTAGTGCTATCGGCCTGCCAGACGGGCGCCGAGAAGTACTATGGCGGCGAAGGCGTCGTCGGCCTGGCGCGGCCGTTCATCGCCAAGCGGGTGCCGCTGGTGGTGGCCAGCCTGTGGCCGGTCAACTCGGATTCGACGGCAGAGTTGATGATCCGCTTTCACCGTTATCGCAAGAGTGAGGGATCGACCGTCGCGGCCCTCCGCCTTGCGCAAATCGACATGCTCAGAGACCAGGACGGCCAGCCGCGCTCGCCGTATTACTGGGCCGCGTTCGTCGCCATCGGCGGCTACGCCAGCTACTGACGGCTGGAACCGCGATTGGCTGGCTGCCTTGAGGCCCAGGCGGTTTGGCCTGACATTCATTATCAAGTTTGACTTCGAAAGGAGACCCCCCATGTCAACCCCAGACCCGCTTGTCACCCCCGACCTCCCCGACGCAACCATTCAAGTGATCTTCCAGGGGCTGTTCGTCGCCCACCTGGAAGCAGAGCTCGCCCAGGTCGGCGCAATCGTTGATGATGACGAGCCGTGCCACCGGCCAAAAATCACGATTACAAGACGCAAGAATGGCGTCTATGTCGACGAGATCAACGTCGCCAAACGCCTCGACGTCAAGGAAAATAACTTTGACAAAGGCTTCGAGCTGATCGTTGCGGGCACGCCGCAAACCGGCATCCGCAAATTCCAAAACCCGGATAAGGAGTTCAACAGGGAGGAGGGGAAGGGCGACAAGCAAGATTTCCGCTGGTTCATCGACCTTGAGCGCGATATCCTCAGTGATCCGCAGAAGGCGGTGCAGGTCAACACGCAGCAAATCAAGCCGGTCTTCCAACTCCACAAGGGCGTTTTTCACACGGTCAATTTAACCGAAGCGCCGGTGCTGCTTCTGCAAGCCGGGCCCCCGAAAGCGTTCGGCCGCATCGCGCGGACGATTGCGGCGAATATCGAGCTGGATCAAGCGGGCGGCGCTGCCATCTTAAAAACGGACGAGGGTGCAATCTTCATGGTGACTCCCGACGACGTCCGCAATGGCTTCACCTACCAGATCATGTTCGACTGTGACTGCCCGGAACTGCCCAAGACACTCCTAAAGGAAATCCCTGAGGAGTTGTTGGTGAGCGACTTTATTACCATCTTTAAGGAGGCGGTAACAGGTTTTGATGCCGCCGAAAGACCGAACCTGAAGCGGGACGAGGCAGGATCGTTTAACCGCGAGGTGATATGTGGGGGACTCCACACCGCACAGGCTTTGCAATAACCGCTTGACGCGCAGCTTGCTGGCCGGGGGCCACGGCCCCTGGCCTCTATTGAGGTCAACTTATGCCCCCACAAGACGGAACGAATAAGCCGCTACATAAGAAACTCCTGGGCGGGCTGAAGTCACTATGGAAGAAGGCGGTCGGCGCGATTTCCGGCAGCCAGCCGGCGACGTTCGGCGACTATATCAAAATAGGCGCCGAAACCTGGCGACTGATGCCCCACCAGACATCCTTCTCCATCATGGGCCGCAAGGCGAAAATCCTGGAGTTGCTGAAGGCCCTGCCCGATTTTGCCGGAATTCCGGATCAATCACTTTCACAACTGACGACCGGAATCTACCGCATCACCGTAGTAAAAGCCGAGCAGGTCGACTGGCTGATGGAGCTCCTGCGCCGCACGAACGTGGTGCATCACATCTATCAAGTTCTTGAGGCACCCGAGGAGATCGCCCTCACCGATAAGATTCTCCTGACCCTGCGCCAGGATGATGACAAGACGCTCGAAGAGATTAAAAAAAAATATGCTCTCTCTTCGGCCGGTCGCATGGGCAGCGCCTACGTGCTCCAGGTCACGGATGCTTCCGGCGCGAACCCGCTGAAGATCGCCAATCAGATTGCCGAGCGCGAGGCCAAGGATGTGAAATCGAGTACCCCGCAAATCCTTTTGCCCATCGAGCCGAGCGAGGCGGCAGGCGTCACCCTGCCGGAGTTGCCGGCGCTGTTCGAGGCGCATCACTTGGTCAAAAGACAGTGGAATCTGAACGCCGGCAGCCCAGAGATCTTGGCAGACCCTCCCCCCTTCGGCCCCACCGCAGGTATCAACCTGCATAAAGCCTGGAAACTGGTGGATAAGCGGGGCGTGCTCAGAAAATCCGACGTCGTCATTGCCGTCATTGATAGCGGCTTTGATCTGGAGCATCCTGCCTTTGATCCTAAGAAAATCGACAAGACGAATATGTGGGACTACGCCGACGGCGATAACAATCCCGGCGATGACTCTAAAGTACACGGCACCAGCGTCGCCAGCATCGCCGTCGCCAACGCCATCGGCAGCGCCAACGCCCACGACGACCTGATGTTGGGAATTGCACCGGGTTGTACCTTGTTACCCATTCGCATCCCCCTGAGTTCCCACATTGACCCTACCGTTTTACTGTGCGCGCTCAGTCTCGCCTCACGGTTTGCGGATGTCGTCAACTGTAGCTTTAATGCGCCGCCGTCAGTGTTAAATCATCTGGCGGGTGATCCGCCTGACCATCACCCGTTCGTTGAAGAGGTGAGCAAAATGATCGCCACGGGCGGACGGCTGGGGAAGGGCCTGGTCATCGTCTTCTCAGCCGGGAATCATGACGCGCCTATCTTCCTGCCCGCCGATGAGAATAAGCACGGAATAAGGTTCAGTGGCTCGACAATCCCGCCGGGCCAAGCTGTCCACTCGCTTTACCCGGAAATCCCCGACGTCGTCGTCGTCGGAGCCATGTCATCGAGCAAACGCAAATCCGGCTATTCGAATTGGGGAGAGAAGCTGACCGTTACCGCTCCCTCAGACAACTCTCCTCCCCTGATCAATCAGCCTGGTTTCGTGGCCGAGTTTCCAGGCCAGGGAATCGTCGCGGCGGTGGCCGATTCGAAAGAGTGCAGAGGTGACTTCGGCGGCACCAGCGCCGCCGCCCCGACCGTTACCGGGGTCGTTGCGCTGATGCGCTCCGTGAACCCGGACTTGCGGTCCACAGACATCATCAGAATTCTTCAGGAAAGTGCGGATAGCGAAGCTTTTCCTGAACAGAAGGATAAGTTGCTTGATTTACCCAATGATCCGAACCTCCAGGGCAAGGACGTCGGCTTTGTTAAAGTTTCGCCCACCTTCAAGCATTCGATCATCCTGGGAGCGGGTAAAGTGGATGCCGCGGCTGCCGTGCGAATGGCGTTGCCGCCTGGGAACAATGATTAGCCTGGGGATGATTAAAGCCAGGCCACCTCGATGGCCACAGGGGTCTCTTGAATTAGGGCGCTCACATCCTGTGAGGAAATGTTTAAGAGAGGATGTTGGAATTGCTCTTGCCCCGGCAGCCGCTCGCGCATTGCAAGGGAAGTCAATAATGCTGCCGTGACATCATCGGCGCTGGCGCGTCGCAAAGCCATAGCCGACATCCATGCTGATTCGAGCAGATCACCCAGGCGGTCCACCAGCCGCCGCGCGTGCGCCGCGACCCAGGCATGGTCAGCGAGGCGCTCTCTTGATAAGAGTTCAATGGATTGCTGGAAAGCCTGCGCGAATCGCTCGCGGGTGGACGAGAGGAAATCTTTCGGCCAGCGTTCGAGCACGCTGCTAATCTCTGCGCGCCAGCGGTCGGTTAAATTCGATTTCGCCGCATCGCGCATGATTTGCAAACAGAGGGTGTTGTGCGGGCCTTCCCATGTCTCAATAATCATCGCGTCGCGAAGCAATCGCGGCAGCACCGTGAAGTCTTCGACAATACCGTTGCCGCCTAAGACCATGATCGCGTCGTGAATTGAAGCCGTCAGCGTCGCGCCGGTGCGGTACTTCACCAGATTGATTAAGAACCGCTGCCACATCGCCTGCTCGCTGTCTTCGGGCAACAGGCCGTGCTCGTCAATCAGTGCCGCCAGCTTGAACGTCAGCAGCCGGTAGCGCCACAGCCTTTCGAGCATCGAAACCAGCGTCTCCTGAATCATCGGGTAATCGATCAGCGCGCCGCCGAACGCCTGACGCTGGCGCACATAATTGCGAGCCTCTAAAAATGCCCGGTGCAGAAACCCGCAGGCGTTCGCCGCGTTATGCAGGCGCGACACATTAATCACATAACTCATCAACAGCTTGAAGCCGTCGCGCGCGTCGCCAATCACATACCCGGTCGCGCCGTTGAAATCCATCTCCGCCGTCGGTAGCGATTGCGTGCCTAGCTTGTTCTTTAAGCGCCTGAAAGAAATGTTATTCAACCGACCATCCGGCAACACCCGCGGCACGAAGAAGATCGCTACGCCCGCCGTGCCCGCCGCACCTCCCACAGGCCGCGCCGCCACCAGAAAGTATTCGTCCGGGTTCGAGCAGAACCACTTCTCACCAGTAATCGCCCACGTCCCATCACCGTTATCACGCGCCGCGGTTTCAATCGCCCCGACGTCCGAGCCGCCCTGGCGCTCGGTGACAAACTGCGCGCCCGCAAACGGCGTCTCGATGGAGCGCAGGCGCGGCAGATAGGTCTCGCGCAAGAACGCGGAGCCGTGCGCTTCGATCACACGAATCAAGCCATCGGTGCAGCTCAAGCCGCAGTTCAGCCCGCCTTCGCCGTTGTGCGCCAGCAGGTAGACGAGCGCGAAGAGATGCACGTTACTGCGCCCTTCGTTGAGGATGCCGAAGCGGGCGGCGTCGCGGCGCAGTTGTCGGGTGAGCGGGCCAAAATCGATCTGCTCGGTTGCGTTGCCGGCGCGGTCGTACTTCATGATGCGCGGCAGGTTCTCGGCGCGGTTGGCTTCGCGCGCCAGCTCATTCCAGGGACCAGACACCAGGCGGGCGCATTCATGCAGCGATGTGAAAACCGCCTCGCGCTCTTCTTCCTTGAGCAATTCGCCGAGGATGACCTGCATGCCGCGATCTTCGGCGAAGAAGTCTGCGCTTTCGATGCCTTTGAAATCTTCGAGCCGCGCCATCAGCACTCCTCCGATTACGTAATCGCGATGCGACGGGCCTCGTATTCGGCAATGGCGTCTTCGTGCTGAAGCGTCAGCCCAATGTCATCAAGGCCCTTGAGCAAACACTCGCGGCGGAACGGATCAACAGCGAAGCCGAACTTGTTGCCCCAGTCGTCCACGACCCACTGGCGCTCCAGATCAATCGTCAACTCGTAGCCGGGAATGGCGCTGGCCGCCGTGAACAGGCGCTCGACTTCTGCCTCTTCAAGCTGCACCGGCAGCAGGCCGTTCTTGAAGCAGTTGTTATAAAAGATGTCGGCGAACGACGGCGCGATGATGGCGCGGAAGCCGTAATCCGCGAGCGCCCACGGCGCATGCTCGCGCGACGAGCCGCAGCCGAAATTCGCCCGCGCCAGCAAGATCGATGCGTCCGCGAAGCGCGCCTCATTCAATTCAAACTCGCTGTTGATCTCGCCTTCGGGTGTGAAGCGCCAGTCGTAAAACAGGAACTGCCCGAAGCCGCTGCGCTCGATGCGCTTGAGGAATTGCTTGGGGATGATCTGATCCGTGTCAACGTTGACGCGGTCGAGCGTCGCTACCAGCCCCGTGTGTCGCTTGAATGGTTCCATGATCAGTTTTTAGTTTTCAGTGAAATAACTTTTGCGCCTGGCTAGCGCACAAGAAACGGCTTGATGGCGGCGTGAATCTGGTCGCTCGCCGCCGCGACCTGTTGCATATCGAACTTGAACTCTTCGAGGTCGAAGAGTCGCGTACTCACTTCAGAACGCACGAATAAATCGTCATCGCTATCGAATCCGATCTTCACGCGGTCAATGTCGTGAGTCAGCTTGAGCAGCTTGTACATCATTTCCGGCGTGACCTTCATCGTGCTTTTCTGAGCGACCACGACGGCCATAACAACGAGGCCCTCAGCTGAGGTGACGATCACGTTCACGTCGGCGAGAGAGTTGCCTTTGAAGTTCACCACCCATATGTTGTCAGCCGCTTTTTTATACGCGTAGCCCGACCGCTCAAGAATCCCTGCCAGTTTGGCCACCGTTTGTGGATCGCTTTTCGACTGCGCCAACATCCGCGCGTCAGCCCGCAGAACGGCACTTGCCATCAGCGCTGCCATCATCATTACCATCGTCGCTTTGCGGATTGATCTCATCACACCCAGCCTTTCTTCGGTTATTCAACCATGCGCATTCAACCTGCGCCTGCCGCCTTTGCTGAAACCTACAAGCCAATAAAGCCCGAAACGCCTACTCGGCGTCCCAACCGCGCACGTCAACGAAGTGGCCGGCAATCGCTGCCGCCGCTGCCATCGCCGGGCTCACCAGGTGGGTGCGCCCGCCGCGGCCCTGGCGGCCCTCGAAGTTGCGGTTCGATGTTGACGCGCAACGCTCGCCCGGCTGCAAGATGTCCGGGTTCATGCCTAAGCACATGCTGCAACCCGATTCGCGCCAGTCGAAGCCGGCGGCTTTGAATACCGCGTCGAGCCCTTCGGCTTCGGCCTGCCGCTTGATCGCTTGCGAGCCGGGCACGACCATCGCCTGGACGTGCGGGTTTACATGGCGTCCTCGGGCAATCTCCGCGGCGGCGCGCAAATCTTCGATGCGCGAGTTCGTGCAAGAGCCGATGAAGACGCGGTCGATCTCAACATCCTGAATCGGCGTGCCCGGCTCAAGTCCCATGTACTCCAGCGCCCGCCGCGCCGCCTTGCGCACGTTGTCGTCCGACCACGAATCGGGGTCGGGAATCGCCTCGGTGGCGCTGATCACCATGCCGGGACTGGTGCCCCAGCTCACCTGCGGCGCGAGGTTTGATACATCAAGATCAAGCTCGCGATCAAAGGTCGCGCCTTCGTCGGTCGGCAAGCTCTTCCAGTAAGCGACCGCTTCAGCAAACGCCTCGCCGACGGGCGTGAACTCGCGGCCTCGCAGGTAAGCGTAAGTCACATCGTCGGGCGCGATCATGCCGGCGCGCGCGCCCGCTTCGATGCTCATGTTGCAGACCGTCATGCGCTCTTCCATCGTCATGCGGCGAATCGTCTCGCCGGCGTATTCGACGACGTACCCCGTCGCGCCCGCCGTGCCGATGGTGCGGATGATGAACAGCACAACGTCCTTGGCTGTCACGCCGCGCGGCAACCGACCATTGATGTTGATGCGAAATGTCTTCGGCCTGGATTGCAGCAGGCATTGAGTGGCCAGCACGTGCTCGACTTCGCTGGTGCCGATGCCGAAAGCCAGCGCCCCAAACGCGCCGTGCGTCGAAGTGTGACTGTCACCACAGACGATGGTCATGCCGGGGCGCGTGATGCCGAGCTCCGGGCCGATCACATGGACGATGCCCTGGCTGGGGCTGTCGAGCCCGTAGAGCGGGATGCCGAATTCGCGGCAGTTGTCTTCAAGCGTCTGTATCTGCGTTTTGGCAACCTCGTCGAGGATGGGCAGACTGCGGCTCCAGGTGGGGACGTTGTGATCCATCGTCGCATAGGTCAGGTCAGGGCGGCGCACGCGGCGGCCTGCCAGTCGCAAGCCCTCGAAGGCCTGCGGCGAAGTGACTTCGTGGACCAGATGACAATCGATGTAGAGCAGCGCCGGCTGCTCAGGCTGCTGGCGGACAACATGCGCGTCCCAGATTTTTTCGAAAAGCGTCTTTGGCATAGATAATTCCTGATCTTCAAACGCCGCGCAGGTAAAAACCAGAGTCTACTGCACAGCGCGCGAATGTGTCCAAATCTTTCAACGATCCGCATGGTAGAGGTAACGCCCTTTGCGCTCCTCGGCCATCTGCTCGGCGACTTTTAAAAAAGCCCGCGCCGCATGTGACAAGCTGGCATTCTTACGATAGACCAGCCGCAGCTTGCGCTCAATGCGCAGCTCGCGCACGGGGATGCGCACCAGCTCGCCGCGCGCGATCTCGGCCTCGACGCAGATGCCCGGCACCAGCGCGACGCCTGTGCCGCTTGAGACAAAGCGCTTGATGGCTTCAATCGTCGGCAGCTCGACGTCCATGTTGAGCGGCGTCTTGTGGCGCTTGAATGCCTGAATCACTTTCGCCCGATAAGGCGACTGAACGTTATGAGCAACGAAGGTCTCGGCTCCGAGCTGACGGATGCTGACCTGCCGCGACGACGCCAGCGGATGCCTGGGGTTGACGATGAAGACCAGCTCGTCGTTATAGACGACAATCGAGCGCAGCAGCGGTTCTTCGGGATTGAAAGAGAGGACGGCCATCTCGACCGCGTGCTTCAGCACGTCGGCCGGGATGCGGCTCGCCAGCGCCCGGTGCACGGTGACCTTGATCGCCGGATAGAGGCGGCGGAACTCTGCGAGCGCCGGCAGCAGGTAGAGACAGGTGAACTCGTTGGCGGCAATCGCCAGCTTGCCCTTGTGCATCTCGCGCAACTCTTTGAGCGCCGTGCGCGCCTCGCCGCGCAGGTTCAAGAGCTTCTGCGCGTACTCCTGCAACAACTGGCCGGCGTCCGTCAGCGTGCCGTCGCGCGACGAGCGGTCGAAGAGCGCCTCGCCGACTTCGCGCTCCAGCTTGCGAATCGCCTGACTGATGGCCGGCTGCGTGCGGTAGAGTTTTTCGGCGGCGCGCGAGAAGCTGCCTTCGCGCGCCACGGTCAAGAAGATTTCTAGCTGAAATAAGTCCATTTTGCGCCTATTAGAGAAACTTTGCCGGCCAGCGGCCACTGATTATATCATAAGCGAAAACGGGCACAACTCTAAATATTATAACTTTGACTTTGAGCCGTCACGGCCCTAACATATCCGCGATAGGCCACCATTCAAACGATCAAGGAGAAGGCTGAATGACACGACCCCAGGTGAAAATCTTTGACACGACTTTGAGAGATGGCGAGCAATCGCCCGGTTGCAGCATGAACCTGCCCGAGAAGATTCGCATGGCACGGCAGCTCGACCGCCTCGGCGTTGATATCATCGAAGCGGGCTTCCCCATCGCTTCCGATGGCGACTTCGAAGCGGTGAAGGCCATCGCCCGGCAGATTCGCCGCCCGGTCATCGCCGGCCTGGCGCGCGCCACCCGCGCCGACATCGAGCGCGCCTGGGAAGCGCTGCGCGAAGCCGCCCGCCCGCGCATTCACACGTTTCTGGCGACTTCGGACATTCACCTGGAGTACAAGCTAAAGATCAGCCGCGAGGAAGCCTTGCGGCAGGCGCGCGAATCGGTGGCGCTGGCGCGCTCGTACTGCGACGATGTCGAGTTTTCGGCTGAAGACGCGACGCGCACGGACATGGATTATCTCTGCGCCGTCATCGAAGCGGTCATCGAAGCCGGTGCGGTCACGGTCAACCTGCCGGACACGGTCGGCTACATCACGCCGGGTGAGTACGCCAACTTCATCACCACCGTTCGCCGCCGCGTGCCCAACATCGAGCGGGCGATGCTTTCGGTTCACTGCCACAACGATCTCGGGCTGGCGGTCGCCAACTCGCTCGCCGCCATTGAAGCCGGCGTGCGGCAGATCGAATGCACGATCAATGGCATCGGCGAGCGCGCCGGCAACGCGTCGCTCGAAGAGATCGTCATGGCCTTGAGCGTGCGCGCCGATGTGATGCCTTACCGCACAGAGATTCACACCGAGGAGCTTTATCCGTCCAGCCAGTTGCTCACGGAGCTGACGGGCGTGGCCGTTCAGCCGAATAAAGCCATCGTCGGGCGCAACGCCTTCGCGCACGAAGCCGGCATCCATCAGGATGGCATCATCAAGAACCGCCTGACCTACGAGATCATCACGCCAAAATCGGTCGGCGTGCCCGAGACCACGCTCGTCCTCGGCAAGCATTCGGGCCGGCACGCGCTCGGTCGCAAGTGCGAAGCTCTGGGTTATCAGTTCTCGCGCCAGGAGCTTGACCGCATCTATCGCCGCTTCACGGCGCTCGCCGATCAGATCAAGGCGGTCGAAGATCATCACATCCTTGCCATCATCAGCGAGCAGATGGCCGAAGCCAGCGCGGCATAATTTGCCTGTTGCCGGCCCTAACGCATCCAAAGCCAGGCCCACATCACCTGATGTGGGCCGCTTTATTTTCGGCGCACGCTTTCGATTGACGAAGCGCAATCATCACGGATAAAACAAACGCTATGCAGATCAAGATCACCGTTCTTCCCGGCGACGGCATCGGCCCCGAAGTCACTTCGGAAGCCGTGCGCGTGCTCGAAGCCGTCGCTCGGAAATTCGACCACCGGCTCGTCTACACCAGCGAAAAGATCGGCGGCGTCGCCATCAACGAATTCAATGACCCGCTGCCCGCCGAGACGCTCGCGGCCTGTTTGCAATCGCAAGCGGTGTTGCTCGGCGCAGTCGGCCACCCTGACTTCGACAATCACCCGCCGCACCTGCGGCCCGAAGCCGGCTTGCTGAGGATTCGCAACGCGCTCGGCGCGTATGCCAACCTGCGCCCGGCGCGACTGTTCGCGGCGCTGGCAGACGCCTCGCCGCTCAAGGCCGTTGTGATCGAAGCCACAGACATGCTGATCGTCCGCGAGCTGCTCGGCGGGCTCTATTTCGGCCAGCCGCGCGGCGATGATGGCGACAGCGTCATCAACACCATGCGTTACAGCGCCACGGAGGTCGAGCGCATCAGTCGCGTCGCCTTCGACCTGGCGCGCAAGCGGCGGCGCAAGGTGACCTCCGTAGACAAGTCGAACGTGCTGGAAGTCTCGCGCCTCTGGCGACAGACGGTGATTCGCGTCGCTCAGGATTACCCGGACGTGACGCTTGAGCATCAACTGGTGGACTCGTGCGCGATGGCGCTGGTCAGCCGGCCGGCGAGCTTCGACGTGATCCTCACAGAGAACATGTTCGGCGATATTCTCTCGGACGAAGCGGGCGCGGTCGTCGGATCATTAGGGCTGCTGGCGTCTGCGAGCACGGGCGGGCCGGTCGGACTTTATGAGCCGGTGCATGGGTCTGCGCCCGACATCGCGGGGCAGGGGATCGCTAACCCGCTGGGCGCGATTCTGTCCGCCGCGATGATGCTGCGCTATTCGTTCGACCTCGACGCGGAGGCCGCCGCAATCGAAGCCGCTGTCGAACGAACGCTCGCCGCCGGCCACCGCACGCGCGACCTCGCTGCGGCAGGCGAGTCGGCCATCAGCACAACCGACATGGGCCAGCGCATCATCGAGCAACTTGGCTAGAGCGGACGGGCGCGACCGATCAGCACCTTGACATTTCTTGCATTTCTTATAGAGTAATTGCCCTAACAAAGATCTGTAGCCCTGGGTTTAAGACAATGAGAGGCCGCAATCATCCGTCTCCGGTCCTGATGGCATTACTCGGCTTGCTGCTCTTCGGCGCGCGCGCCGGCAGGGCCGCGGAGCCGGAGGCGGCTGCGCCGAAGCCGTCCGTGCAGATATCTTTCAGCAAACAGAGCATCCGCGAAAATGACCAGGTCGAGATTCACGTCTGGGTGGCGAACGAAGGCGACCAGCAGTTGGCCTCCCTGAGCTTGCACGTCGCCGGCCCCGGCTTCTTGAGATGGTATGCCGACGATTGTGCCGGCGCGCCGTTTTCGAGTCCGCGCGATTTAGGTGCCTTGCCCGCCAACGAAGCCAGGCGCTTCGACCTGTGCGTCAGGTCCGATTCGACCGTCGTGGTCGGCGACTTCAACATCCTTTTCACCTTTGAGTACACCTGGCAAAAGAGCGGCAAAGGCGGGCACACCTTCGTGACGGCTGAGAAACCCCTCAAGGCGACGCTACTGGGCAGTGACACGGTGGCCGGAGTGCCGCTGACGCTGGCCGGGTACGTCGTCCCCGGCCTCTTCTTCTGGCTCGTGCTGAGCGTTTACTGGAAGCCGCCCTGGAGCGTTGATCTTGCGCTTGGCGATAAGATGATCTACAGCATCCTGGTGTCGGTCGGGGTCATCGTGCTCGCCTGGCTGGTGAGCTACGCCGTCGCCTCGCTCGGCGTCGTGCGCGCCCGACACTGGAACGACTACTTCGACGTGAGCGCGGGCATCAGCGTCGTCAAACTGCTGGTGCTTTCGGGGGTCGGTCTTCTCCTCGGCGTCGGCGTCGGCGCGTTTGACGCGTGGTGGCGGCAGCGCCAGATTGCCTCGGTGACGATCAAAGTCGGCGACACCGCTTATGACAAGATCGAGAAATTATTGCGGCTCAGGCCAGATTACGCCGCGCTCGTTGAGCGGCAGCCCGGCTACAGCCCGCTGACCACCGTACAGTTCAAAAGCGGCGACGAGTACCAGTGCTCGCTTTATGTCAAGACCGGCGACACGACCTGGCTGTTCGGCTGGTTTGCGATCACCCTTGACCCGGCCAGGCCGGGTGTCACACAAAAGTTGAAGAAGTACGAGACCGGCGGCGAGTTGCTGCCGATGATCCGCTACGCCCGCAAGGAAGGGCTTCTCCTGGATGGGCGCAATATGATCCAGCAGGTAATCGGTGGGAACTCAATGCCCACGGGCGGGGCGACGCTGCCGATCCAAAACGACGAAGTGACAAGTGCAATCGGCGGCGAGGACAAAGGCACGGGCAAGCTGGTCGAGCTAAAAAATTGAGCGGTGGCGGTCTTGTGGACCGGCACCGCAATGTAATTGATTCAACCGGCTCATTAATGCCACACCAGTCACGCCGCTGCGTGTGATTCGGTGAGCCGGTTGCTATCAACAATTTCGGCGTTTCACGAACCCCGGGTTGTAGCCAACCCTGATTCGGTCGTTCACCAGCCCGAGTGTCTCCACTCGAACGGCAACAATCTACCTGACGGTTCATTGATCCGTCAACCGCCCCGCGGCGCATCGAGCGAGGTGAATCGATTATGGCGTATACCTTTCACGACGTGAACCTCTTCGCCTTTGACGTGCACAGCGTGCCCAAAGCGCTCGCCAACCCCGGCTGCGTTCAGCCGGCTTTCGGCTTCCTGGTGAATGACGCCCAGTACCGTGCCCAGTACGACGCCGGCGCGGCGGTACAGACGGCCAACTTAACCGTCCGGCCCTTGACCGGGCGCACGCTGACTCACAACCGATTCTGGATGCGCTACAAAGACCTCTGGTTCGTCAACGGCAAGCTCGACTACTGGAACCTGCAACTGCCTTTCGTCGGCAGGCCGCTGCACGCCCGCGTGAAGCTGGCGGCGACTGGCCCAGGGTTCCGCGCCAGTGTGCGCCCGGTCATCTACCTTTCCGCCCTGGGCTGGTCTTCGAACATCCACGTGCACCTTTCAGGAGACATTAGCCTGGCACAACTGACGGACCTGGTTGGCGGGCTGCAAACGGCCAAAGCCATCTTCCTGCTGGGCGGCGCGCCGAAGAGCCTCGTTGACCTGTTCCGATTATTCGCCGGCTGGGTCAGGAATGAAGTCTATTCGCCGGCCTGCACCCCGATTGATCGCGAATCGCTCTCGAAATATGTCATCACTTCGGTGAGCGAATTCCAGGGGCCGCTCAGCTACTACAAAAGCCCTGGCGGCCCGTTCGCACAGATGTCTGACGCCGACCGCAGCCTGATGCTGGGCCTTTTGCGCGGCAGCCCGAAGACCTTGCAGGATTACGCCAAGGAGGTCGCCGAGAAGCGGTTCACGCCGACTTACTCGACGAGCCGCCCGGATTTCGGCCTGATCGATTTCAACCGTGGGGCGCTGGTCTTTATGCAAGAGGCCGCCCTGCGACAAGCCGCGGCGGGCGCGGCGGCCAAGCAGGGCAAGCTGCGCTGTCATGGGTCGAACACGCGGCTGTGTTTGATGATGATCTACAGCCTGCTGGCGTCCTACGATGCGTTGGAGACGGCGGCCCTGGCGGATCAGAAGATCGCCGCGCTGCGGAACAGTCTGCAAGCCACCTTGAAAGGGTTGCCGAAGATATACGAGCGCAACCTGTTTTGCCAGGCGCTATACGCCAACCACAAACAGCTTCAGAAACTGACCTCCTGAGGCGGCGACTTGCCTGTGCGCGCCGTGCATTAACCCCTCCGCTTCTTGCGGGCGTCGAGCAAGCGGCTGGCGAGCGGCGACCCTTCTTGCGCCGGCGCCGCTGAATTTGTCGCGTCGGCTGAATGTCGGGCTTTGCTCACTTGCCGCGAATCACTCTGCGCATCATTGCCCGCTGCCGTGTTGCGTCGCGCGGGTTCGATAACCAGAGGCGATTGCGTGGCGGCAGCGGTCACGGCATCGGCAGGCGCGTCGCTCAAGCGAACCCTTGAGCGCGCTTCTTTCAAACTCGCCATTGAGGCAACCGCCTCGGCGTCCACGGCGAGCGGCACACGTCGGCGCAGCTTCGACGCAACCCAGGCGCGCGCCCGCTCGATCTGCTCGCGCGACAGGGCAACGCGCCTTATTCCTACATCAATCGGTAACAACAGCAAAGCCGCGAGCAGTAACGCTTCCCATATCTCGTGCGGCATAGTGCGGGCCGCGCGCCGCTCGAATAGATTCACTCCGCCCGCCTGCGCCGCGTCCGTGGTGAGCGCCGGCAAGCTTGCGCCGCCGGTCGCTTCGCTGATCTGCGTCAATAGGTTGGTGTCCGACGCGACAATGCTGAATTCCGGCGAATAGGAATTGACCGCGCCCGCGACCGGCGCGGTCGTGCCGCTTTCCTCGCTGATGTTCGCCAGGTAGGCGCCGCGCAAGGTCGCCGGGAAGTCGCCCTCGTAACGGCCCGCCGCCGTCTGCTCCAGGGTCACGTCGGTCGCCGTCAAGTCGGGCGCGATGACGTGCGCTTTCAGTCGCAGGTTGTTTTTGAATTCGCCCTCGGCGCTCGCCGCTTCAACCGTGACGTGGCCGCGCCCGGCGTTGACTTCGACGCGCGGTTGCAATTCTACAGAGCCCTGACGCCGCAGCACGTCGCGGAACGCCTGCGTCCAGAATTGCCCGAAGCCTGGCCAGTTCATCCAGCCCGAAGCCCAGCGCGGCTTGGCGTCCGAAGTGAAGGCCGCCGCGCGGCCCAACCCATACTGCCACACGGCATAGACCGGGTCGTCTTTGTCCGACATCAAGGCGGTGATGGCCGGCGATTTCACCGGGTCGCGCTCGGCGGTGCCGACATAGCCGCCGAGCTGTGGTGCCGTGCTCCAATCGATGCCATTGGTCGCTTGCGTCGCGCGCACGAAGCGCGGCACGAACGGCTCTTCGATGATCGTTGACTTCGACGCCAGGAAGGCTTCGCGCGTGAAGATGCGCGGCAGCTTGTCGGGCGTGTCGGCGGCATAGAAGCGCCCACCGCCGCCGTCCGCCAGAAACTTCATCGTGTCAAAGTCGGCATCATCGCCGAGCGCCACGGTCGACAGCGTCATCCCCGCATCGCGCACGCTGCGAGCGATGCCGCGAAAATCGCCCGGCTCGCTCTGGCCGTCCGACATCACGATGATGTGCTTGATCTGCGCGTCGCTCGCCTGTAGCCAGTCGTACGCCATCTTGATGCCGGGATAAATGTTCGTGCCGCCGAGCGCCTGGATCGTGCCGATCTTATCGATGATCGCTTTCTTGTCTTCGACTTTGGTGAGGCTGACGACCGGGTAGGCGCTGCTGTCAAAAGCGACAACGCCGACGGAATCGCGCTCGGATAAAAAGTCAACCGTCGCCGAACTGGCTTCCAGAGCCATTTCTATCTTGCTGCCGAGCATCGAGCCGGACTTGTCAATGACCAGGACGATAGCCAGCGCCGGGAAATGTTTCTTCTGCCGCACGTCTAGCGATACCGGCAAGGTTTCTTCGACGGGCGTCTTGTAATAACCGCCCGGCCCGAAGCTCTGATCGCCGCCGACCATCACAAAGCCGCCGCCGAGGTCGCGCACATAAGCCTGCACCATCTTCATCTGCCCCGGCGTCATCACCGCTGCCGGCACATTGTCGAAGATCACCAGGTCATAATCCTGAAAGCCGGCAAGCGTCGTCGGCACGTCGGCGGCGGCGCGCACGTCCGCCGTGAAGCTGGCTTCGGCAAGCACGCGCAGCAGGCCCGGCGATGGCTTCGGGTCGCCGTAGAGGTAAAGCGTCTTCGGCTTGCCTTCGACGATAGCGAACGCTTCGCGGCTGTTGTTCTGCTGGAAGGTGTCTGCGCCCGCCGCTTCGACTTCGGCGCGATAGGTGAAGAAGCCCTTCTGCTCGACGCGCTGCGGCAGGATAAAGACATTCTCGCCCGCCGCCTGAAGCTGCACCGCGCGCTCAGAGACGACTGAGTCGTTGCGGAAGATGCGCAACGTCGCCGCCGTGTCGCGGGTGCTGTCAACCGTCACCTTCAAGTCAAAGGATTCGCCTTCGGCGAGTGACGGCGGCGCATCGAGCTGGCGGATGGCGACCTCGCCGCGCGCTTCGTTGCGCTCGCTCGTGGTGTTGATCGCGCGGGTGAAGACTTCGGTGCCAGCGGCGCGCAGCAGTTGCGCTTCGTCTGTGACGCTTTCGAGGTTTTCATTGCCGTCAGAGATCAGCACCAGACGGCCCGTCGCGTCTTCGGGCACCAGCGCCGCGGCCAGGCGCAACGCCGCGGCGATGTCTGTGTAATCGCGCGGCGGGCTGGAAGCGATCTCTTTGATACGCCAGTCGCCGAGCGTCTCTTTGCGGGTTGGCGCCAGCTCGACCGCCGGCTCGCGCCCGAAGGCGACGACGCCGACATAATCGCGCGGCCCGGCGCGATTGATTTCATTGTTGATGGCGTCGAGTATGTAAGCCCGCGACTCTTGCGCGACGCTCGCAGACACATCCACGACGAATAGCACGGCAACGTCGCGTGAAGAGGTGCGGACGCGCAAGCCTGCAAGCGCCAGCACAGCGAGCAGCAGCATGATGACACGCACGACGAGGCTGGCCTGGCCGCGCCGCCGCGACAGATTCGCCAAGCTGTGACGGGCAAAGTAGACCGCCAGCGGAATCAATGCCAGCAGCCCCAGCGCCCACGGATTGGTGAACTCAATTCTCATTGCGGATTGCGGATTGCGGATTGCGGAATCTGGAACGGGGATTATCTTTAGAAGCGATTCGATAATCCGCAATCCACAATCCGCAATCCGCAATCAAGCGGCGATTCTCCGGTGATAGACCCACCACTCGAAGGCCAGCACGGCCAGCGCCGCAAGCGCCAGCCAGCGCCACGCTTCACGCTCGGTTTTAAAAGTCTCGGCCTGGCCGCTCACCTCTCCCGCGCGGGTCTTGAGCGAATCGCGCGGCGCGGTGTTGGATTCGGACTCGCTCAAGAGGCTTGCGGCAAACGGCGGCGCGTCTTTGACCTGATAGAGCCCTGCACGCAGCGTGTCGGCAAAGGCGATGGTGCCGTCGCGTGCCGCGACCGTCTGCTCGTCGCCGCCCGGCAGATTGATCGTCGCGCTCGGCTGTGCGGTGCGGATCAACACCGGCTGGCCTGTGCGCACCGTGCGCTCGTTGGCCGGCGTGTCGCGACCCGCCAGCCATCCGGCGGCATTCGCCAGCAAGATCGGGAACTCGACCTTGAGCGGCAGGTCGCTCTGCGCCAGGTCAAAGCCGATCAGCACGACGCGGCGCGAGCGCTCTTCGCCGGCCAGGATCAAGCCGTCATTCGCGGCAGAGACCACAGGCCGCAGCCACGCCGCGGCTTCGCGCCGTGCCATTGATTCGATGTGAACGTCGGCGTAGCTGAGATAACTATTGATCGGATGGCCGTGATCAATCGAGGTGATCTCCGGGCGCTGACTGCTGCCGGTCGTGTGCCACCAGCCCGCGACATCCGATGGGTTGATGGCCAGCAGCGGGCGGCCCGAATCAACGACGCCCGCCGTAACCGCGCCGTCCGTCACCACGCAATCGAACGAAGCGAGCGGCGCATCCGTGCCGACTTTGCGGGCGTCAATCGCGTCGTTGGCGGCGATGGCTTGCAGCAGAAATGGGTTGTCGCTGATCACGGCGATGCGCGGGCGGCGCGCGTCAGGCAGAAAAGCATAAGCGGTGTTGTCCGCCGCGAGATCGTCTTCGACGTTGAGCCGCAATTCGGCAAGGCCGCCCGCTTGCGGCAACGTATCGAAGACCAGCGCGGCGCGGCTCTGCGCGTTGACGCTCACGGTGCGCGCATCGGCGAGCTTGCCGTCAAGGCGCAGCTCGATGCCGAACGTCTGCTCGCGGTCACCGAAGTTGGCGACCGAGGCGAATAGCTCTTGCCGCGTGCTGTTTGCCGTCGGGCGCGAGTTCATGGCGACGACGCCGACGTTAGCGGTGCGCTCGCCAACGCGCACGAAGCGCAGCCCGACCTGGCGCGCCTCTGCTCTCGATGCGCCGAGGTCAGAAGCGAGCTGGTCGCTTGCGCCGTCGCTAACGATGACGATGCCGGTGTCGCGTTCGGTGCGGGCGATCTGTTCGCCGAGCCGCACGGCGTCGGTCAGGTTGCCGGCGGCGTCGGTTTCTTGAATGTTGTTGATGGCGGCGTTTAACGCGGCGTGGTCCGCGGTCAGCCCGCTGCGCACGGTGACCCGCGAAGAGCTTTCGATCACCGCGGCGCGGTCGCCGCCGCCGAGTCCCGCGACCATGTCGCGAGCCAATGCTTTGGCGCGCTCAAGGCGCGAGCGCGTGCCTTCGTCGCGGGCGCTCATGCTGGCGGTCGAATCGATGATGATGACGGTGCTGCCCGAAGCCGGCGAGCGCATCTGGATGAGCGGTCGCGCCAGGGCGAAAACAATGGCGGCCAGCGCCAGGAGTTGCAGCAGCAAGAGCAGCGAGCGGCGCAGCTTCTTGAAGGGCGCGTTGGCTTCAATCTCTTCAAGCGCCCGCTGCCACAGAAAGACGCTCGGCACGACGCGCCGCTTGCGCTTCAGCTTGAGCAAGTAAAAGAAGATGATGATGGCGCCAAGCAGCAGCCAGCCGAGCGCGCTTGCCGATAAGAATCTCATAACGAAGTTTCACCCGTTTGCAGCCATTCGATTATAGCGGCAATCGCGCGCCGCCGCATTGGCCGGCGGCTGCGACAGTTCATACGCCCGCGAGCCGTTCGAGGTTTACGTCCCGCGCCGCTTGGATGACAATTAGCCTGATAGGTTGGCTATGAGCGACACAACTGAGCAAACCGTGAACGAAGCGCCGGGCGCGCCGGATGTGGTTGGGCGCGGGCCGGGCGAAACCGAGCTTACCGTTTCGCCGCGCCGGGCCGTCGCACGGGCGCACTGGGCGCTAGTCGTCTTCGGCATCATCCTCTGCGCTTACGCCGGGCTCGCGGTGCTGGCGCGCGCCTATGCTTATTTCGCCTGGGACTTGAAAGTCAATCACGCGATTCGCGCCGTGAGCTTGCCGGGATTCGAGCCGTTGATGATCGGCTTGTCGTGGCTGGGCAGCGGCCTGGTGCCGACGATTCTCGTCTTCGTCGCGGGCGTCGGATTGTACGCGGCACGCTTTCGATTGGAAGGCGTCCTTTGCATGATCGGCGTCAGCCTGGGCGCGGGGATGAATGGCCTGACCAAGCTCATTGTCGCGCGCCCGCGTCCCGACGCCAGCCTGATCGAAGTGATGCGTCAATACCAGCACAACAGCTTCCCATCGGGTCACGTCGAATTTTTCGTCACCTACTTCGGCTTCCTGCTTTTTCTCAGCTATGTCCTGCTCAAGCGCGGCTGGCTGCGCCGCGTCTGCTGTGCGGTCTTCGGATTGTTGATTGCGCTGATCGGCGTGTCGCGAGTCTACCTCGGGGCCCACTGGCCGAGCGATACCGTCGGCGCTTATCTGGCGGGCGGCCTCTGGCTGGCGTTGATGATCGAGCTGTACCGCCGCTTGAAAGCAAGGCAAAAGTAAAAAGGCAAAAGTAAAAAGGCAAAAGTAAAAAGTAGGACAGGGCAATGGCGAAATCGCATCAGACTATCTATTGATCCGGCTCCGCACTTTTGCCTTTTTACTTTTTACTTTTGCCTTTCGCTGTGCCAGAATTTTTGAGCGACGGAAGAATCTGCGTCCCGGCGCATCGGTTTGAAACGATCAGACGCTTCGACCAGGAAGCGCGCAATGAAGATGGCAGACCGCGCTGCCACGACCTCACCCGCTTGTCTCCCCCGCAAAAGTGTGACGCCCAGTGAAGACCGCTTGAGGGATCGCCTGCGATCTGCCAAGGAGAGCTATGAGAAAGGTGTTGTTTGCTTTCCTGCTTTTCATGCTCGTCGCCGTCCTTTGCTTTGCCGTCCAGCGCGCCGCGGCGCGCACCACCACCGCAATTCATTCACAGGAGCCCGCCGCCACCGCACAGCTCGTCCCTGTGCTGTCGGGGCTGTCCGGCCCGGTCTATATCACCAATGCCCACGACGGCAGCAACCGCCTGTTTGTCATCGAGCAGGCGGGGCGAATCAAGGTGCTGCAACCCGGCGCTACCGCGCCAACCGTCTTTCTCGACATCAGCGCGAAAGTTTTATCGGGCGGCGAGCAGGGACTGTTGGGCCTCGCCTTTCACCCGCAGTTTGCGACCAACCGCCGCTTCTTCGTTGACTACACGCGGCGGCCCGACGGTGCGACGGTGATCGCCGAGTATCAAGTGTCGTCGAATGCCAACATCGCCACGCCTGTCGAAAAGACTTTGCTCGTCATCCCGCAGCCGTTCGCCAATCACAACGGCGGCATGGTCGAGTTCGGCCCGGACGGTTATCTCTACATCGGCATGGGCGATGGCGGCTCGGGCAATGATCCCGGCAACCGCGCACAGAATCTCAACGAGCTGCTCGGCAAGATTCTGCGCATTGACGTAGACCGCTCGAATGGCAGCCAGCCGTACAGCTCGCCGATTGATAATCCGTTCTTCGGCTCGGTCACCGGGCGCGACGAGATATACGCTTACGGGCTGCGCAATCCGTGGCGCTTCTCGTTCGACCGCGCGACGGGTGAGCTGTATGTCGCAGACGTCGGGCAGAGCGCCCGTGAAGAGATAGACATTGTCCGGCGGGGCCGCAACTATGGCTGGCGGATTATCGAAGGCACGTCCTGCACGGGCAATGACCCGGCGCTGTGCGCGACGGTGCAGACCGAGCCGCCCATCGCTGAATACGCGCACACGGGCGGGCGCTGCTCGATCACCGGCGGCTATGTTTATCGCGGCACGCGCGGCAGCCTGCCCGCAGGTGCTTATGTTTATGGCGACTACTGCACGGGCGAAATCTTTCTGCTGCAAGGCGGCGGGTCAACGCGGCTCGAAGACACCACGTTGCACATCACCTCGTTCGGCGAAGACGAGGCCGGTGAGGTCTACGTCGTCGCTCAAGAGGGCACGATCTATCGCCTGGGCAGCGAGTCGGGGTCGCCGCTGCCGTTTGCGGTCAGCAGCGCCGTGGTGCGCAAGCGGGCGAGCGGCGCAGTGCTAGACCCCATCAGCGTGCGCGGCAACGCCAAGAAGTTCGAGATTGTCGTCTTTGAATCATCGTCAACGCCGGTGGCGGCATCAATCAATGCCACGGTCGTCGTCAACGGCACCGAGCTTGCCACCGATTACACGATAGAAGCGGGCCAGCCGGTATTCGTCGCGCGGCTGAAGAACTTCATGCTGGCGACGCCCGGCCCGCTCGTCGTCGAAGTCGTGCGCGCCGACGGCTCGCGCTCGAATGCGCTGACCCTACAAGTCGTCGCCGAGCAATAGCGACACGTCGTTTTCTCCAGGGCCATTGAGTTCTGCAAAAAGGGAAGAGAAACAAACACAGAGACACAGAGGCACGGAGGGACACAGAGAAGACTCCGTGCCTCCGTGCCTCTGTGTCTCTGTGTTTATCTCATCTTTATCAATGTCGAGAACTGAATGGCCCTTGTCACGGCCATTCAGTTCTCAGGTTTTGATGCCAATCAGTGCTAGCGCGGCTTGAGGTTGCGCCGCATACTTCCGACAAGCGGCGGCGATGTTGCTCTCGCCTGTCTTGCGCAGCAAGCCGATCACCGTATTCCTTAA
>DATENM010000030.1 GCA_035275065.1 Blastocatellia bacterium | reverse complement strand
GGAGGTGGTGCGGCCTGAGCGTAGCCTTGCCCACAGTCCCCTGTTCCAGGTGCTCTTTGATTGGCAACAGAATGTCGGCGGAGGGAGGCTGTCGCTACCGGGCATTGAGCTGGAGCCGCTGAGGTCAGAGGCACCCGTGGTTGCAAAGTTCGACCTGACGCTGGCGCTGTGGGATGCCGGTGAACAGATCGTGGGCGGGCTGGAGTATGTGGCATCGCTGTTCGAGCGCGAAACGGTGGAGCGGTATGTCAGATACTTTTGCGTGCTCCTTGAAAGTATGGTCAGCGACAGCACAGAAGTGATAGATCGGCTGCCGATGCTGCCGGAAGGAGAGCGGCAGCAGGTTGTTGAGGAGTGGAACGCGACGGAAGCCGATTACCCGAAAGACCTCTGCCTGCACGAGCTGTTTGAGCAACAGGTCGAACAGACCCCAGAAGCCGTCGCAGTCATCTGCCATGACGCCCGCCTCTCTTATCGCGAGTTGAACCGGCGGGCCAACCAGCTGGCGCACTACCTGCGCCGGCTCGGTGTCGGCCCCGATGCCCGCGTCGCCATCTGCGCCGACCGCGGCCTCCAGATGCTCGTCGCCGTCCTCGCCGTCTTCAAAGCCGGCGCTGCTTACGTGCCCCTCGACCCCCAGTACCCTGCTGAGCGCCTGCGCTACATGCTCGAAGATAGCGCCCCGGCCGTGCTGCTGACACAGGGGCGCTGGCGCGCCCTGCTGCCGCCACTCGATGAGCGCGTGGCGGTCATTGATCTCGACGCGCCGGTCCCGGCCTGGCCGCCACTGCCCAGCTCGAATCCGACCCCGGATGGCGTCGGCAGCCGCCGCCTGGCCTATATCATTTACACCTCGGGGTCGACGGGCCAGCCCAAAGGCGTGATGGTCGAGCAGCGCGGCATGATCAATCTACACCAGCTCGATGGTCGTGCTCGACGTGCGCACCGGAAAACGGCAGTGGCATTATCAGCTGGTGCCGCACGACACGCATGACTGGGACGCCACGCAAGCCAGCCCGCTCTTTACGACGAAGGTCAATGGCAAGACGC